>JASIKQ010000516.1 GCA_030049565.1 Candidatus Sulfotelmatobacter sp. | reverse complement strand
CAAGCTACGGGATCGCTTGTACCTCGAAGCTCGCGGCTCGTAGCTTAACGGGCGCCGCCCCGGGTCGTGACCCCAGGCTAATCCAATGTGACCCCACTCTTAGGGGTAGGGTGCAACGAGCCGCCTGGCGGCGCCTTACTCAGTGATCGGCAAGTTTTGCCGCCTGCTTAAATATTTTCACGAACATTTCGCGCGTGAGCTTGCCAGTCTGCGTGTTCTGGTTCGACGGATGGTATGACGCGAGTAACACCTTACCATCGGGTAACCGGTAACTGGCGCCATGTTTGAAGAGGTAATCTTCCCGGCTGAGGGCGGCACCTTTCCGCTTGACGTAATTCAGATACGCATCGAATCCGATCTTTCCCAGCGCGACGACGACCTTTACGTTCGTTAATCCTGCCAGCTCGCGATCGAGGAAGTGTGAACATTCGGCCAGCTCTTGCGGCGTCGGCTTGTTGTCGGGCGGGGCGCATCGAACGGCGGCGGTAATGTAAAGGTCTTGCAGCTTGAGTCCGTCGCTGCGGTCCGTGGCGCTGGGTTGGTTGGCAAATCCGGTTTCATGGAGCACGGGATACATGAATTTGCCGGAGGCGTCGCCGGTGAAAGGTCGACCTGTGCGGTTCGAGCCGTGCGCGCCAGGGGCGAGTCCCATGATGAGCACGCGAGCGTTGGGATCGCCGAAGCCCGGCACAGGCTTGCCCCAATATTCTTGGTCACGGTACGCGCGGCGCTTCTCGCGGGCTACTTGCTCGCGGTATTTGACGAGGCGAGGGCAGCGGGTGCAGACGATAAGTTCGCGGTTGAGGATAGTGAGCGAGCGGGGTGCGTTCACCCCATCAGGGAGATGCTGGAGCAGTTTGTGATTGCTTGCGATTGAATCTTCGAAGCTGCGCTTGAGTTGAAAAGAGAGCATGGGCTGATCTTATCAGGCGGTTGTCAGCCGCACGCTTTGCGCAAGGTTCTCGCCTGAAGCGGAGCAGGTTCCTCACCCGCTCCTCTGGCCAGTTCTGAATGACATCGGCTTATCTAGATTCATGCGGTACCAATCGCACAATCGTTGCCCCGTTTGACGCTTCTCTCCCTCCGTCATTAAACTTTACTAGTGAGCCCCACCGACACTGCTGCGAACCACGCCACGAAGGATAGCGTCAAGCGCGAGATTTCCGTCGAGATTCCCGCCGACGAAGTTGCCCGCGAAACCGAAGCTCAAGTACAGCGCTATCAGAAGATGGCGCGGCTGCCGGGTTTTCGTGCCGGGCACGTGCCGGCCTCGATTATTCGCCAGCGATTTGGCGAGGGACTGAAGAATGATGTTGCCGAGGCGCTGATTCCGAAATATTTCCGCAAAGAGGCCGAGAAGCAGGGGCTGATGCCGGTTTCGACGCCGCGCGTGACGGATCTTCACATTCGCGAGGGCGAGCCGCTGCGCTTCAAAGCAACGTTTGAAATTCTTCCTGAAATCCAGGTCGAGGGCTACAAAGAGCTGCGCGGCGATAAGCCGGAGATTGTAGTCACCGACGACGAAGTGGAGCAAGCTCTCAACAATCTCCGGGAGCAGCACGCGACTTACACGACTATAGAGGGACGGCCGCTTGCCGAGGGCGACTTCGCCCAGGCCGCGATGAACGGGAGACCGAAAGACCCAACCGGCGAAACTGCCAAGAACAATCCCGCTCTGAACGACGTGCTGATCGAAATCGGGGGCAAGAACACGGTCCCTGAATTCACGCAGAATCTGATCGGCGCATCGGCGGGCGAGGAGCGTACGTTCGATGTGGTTTATCCGGAGGATGCTCCCGACAAGCGGCTCGCCGGTAAGACGTTCGTCTATACCGTGAAGGTAAACGGCATCAAGCAGAAGAACTTGCCCGAACTCAACGACGATTTCGCTAAAGAACTGGGCGAGTTTAACAATCTCGATCAGGTTCGCAAGCAGATTCGCGAAAACATCGACGGGGAAAAGCGGCACACCGCAGAACGGGAAGGGAAAGACAAGCTCGTCGCCGATCTGCTGAAACGCAATGAATTTGAAGTGCCAGAGTCGTTAGTTGACCGGCAGATTGATTTGCGGCTGGAGCGCGGTCTTCGCGCGCTGGCGGCGCAGGGCATGAAGGTCGAAGACATGAAGAAGATGGACCTGCCGCGGCTTCGGGCTGGGCAGCGCGAGCAGGCATTGCAGGATGTGAAGTCGAGTTTGTTGCTGGAACGAATCGCCGATCTCGAAAAAATCGAGGTCAGTGACGAAGAAGTAAATCGCGAACTGGAAGCGCTGGCGAGGCAGTCAAAACAGACGTCAGAAGCGGTCCGCGCGCGATTGACAGAGGATGGGGGCCTCGATAGAATCCGGAATAGAATCCGCAACGAGAAGACCCTCGATTTTCTTTATCACCAGTCTGCGTAAATCGAGAAAAGACGCAGACCAACTTCGGACCTCCCCGGGAAAGCAGACGAAAGTTCGGGGTGGAGTGTGACAGGTGAACATGAAACCGAATGATCCCCACATGATGCTGGTACCCATGGTCATCGAGCAGACCGGACGGGGCGAACGCGCCTATGACATTTACTCCCGGCTGCTCCGCGACAACATTATTTTTATCGGCACGCCGATCGACGATAACATCGCCAACCTGGTCATCGCCCAGATGCTGTTTCTGGCGCAGGAAGATCCCGAGAAAGACATTCAACTTTACATCAACTCGCCGGGGGGCTCGATCACGGCGGGCATGGCGATCTATGACACCATGCAGTATGTCAAAAACGACGTCATGACGCTGTGCGTGGGCCAGGCTGCCTCGATGGCGGCTTTGCTCCTGGCGGCGGGCGAGGCGAAAAAGCGGCTGGCCCTGCCGAACTCGCGAATCCTTATTCATCAGCCTTCGATGGGAGGGTTGTCTGGCCAGGCGACCGATATCGACATCCACGCTCGGGAAATCCTCCGAATGCGGGAAATCACCAACCAGTTACTATCGAAACATAGCGGGCAGAAGCTGGATAAGGTAGAAAAGGATGTGGAGCGCGATTTCATCATGAACGCGCAGCAGGCTAAGGAATACGGAATCATAGACGATATCATCTATAAGACCGTAAAAGCAGTAGGATAGGCCTCGTGCTGAAGATTGACCGGGCGCGGCTTAGGCGCATCGGCAGGCCTGAAATGTGGTCGGCAGTGGATTTTTATTCTGTCGCGGCTTTGTGCCGATAAGAATGGTTGAGACGCATTCCATCCCCCAGGAATGGAAGGAGTAGAGCTGAGTGAAGAATAAGTCGGGAACCGACGAGATCTTGCGCTGTTCGTTCTGTCACAAGTCGCAGGATGCCGTAGCCAAATTGATCTCGTCGCCCAGCGATTACCCCCGCGCCTACATTTGCGATGAGTGCGTGGCCGTCTGCAACTCGATTTTGGAAGACGACCGCTCCGCTACGCCTGCCGCAGGCCCGCCTAATCAACTTCCGAAACCGCAAGAAGTCAAGACTTTCCTGGATGAGTACGTCATCGGTCAGGAGCAGACGAAGAAGAAGCTGGCGGTCGCCGTCTACAACCACTACAAGCGCATTTTCATGAACCGGCAGAAGACAGCAGGCGATGGGATCGAACTGAGCAAGTCGAACATCATGCTCATCGGTCCCACGGGAACGGGCAAGACTTTGCTGGCGCAAACTCTGGCACGGATGCTCGATGTGCCCTTTGCCATCGTGGATGCAACTACGCTGACGGAAGCCGGTTACGTTGGCGAGGATGTCGAGAACATTATTCTCAAGCTGTTGCAGGCGGCCGAAGGCGATGTCAGCCGCGCGCAGACAGGGATCATCTATATCGATGAAATCGACAAGATTGGCCGCAAAGACGAGAATCCCTCGATTACTCGCGACGTCTCCGGCGAGGGTGTGCAACAAGCGCTGCTGAAGATTCTGGAGGGAACGATCGCCAATGTGCCGCCGCAGGGCGGACGCAAGCATCCCCACCAGGAGTTCACCCCGGTTGACACCACGAATATCCTTTTTATCTGCGGTGGCGCATTCGTTGGTCTGGAGAAGATTGTCGGCCGAAGAGTGGGCAAGAAGTCTTTGGGCTTCCGCGGTAGCGAGGAGATGGAGAAAGAAGACCTCACGGTGGCGCGCAAGCGCAACTTCGAACTGCTCAGCGAAGTTCAGCCTGAAGATCTGATCAGGTTCGGCCTGATTCCCGAATTTGTCGGCCGCCTGCCAGTCGTCGGCATGTTGGAAGACCTTGACGAATTTGCGTTGATCGAAATTCTGACGCGTCCCAAGAACGCCATCGTCAAGCAATATCAGCGGCTGTTCGAATTCGAGAACGTGCGTCTGAAGTTCAGTGATGAAGCTCTGCGCGCGGTCGCGCGCCAGGCGATGGCCCGTAAAGTCGGCGCACGCGGCCTGCGTATGATCCTGGAAGAGCTTATGCTTGACTTGATGTTCCATCTGCCAAGCCAGAAGAAATTGAAAGAGTTCGAGGTTACGCGGGAGATGGTTGAAAAACGCAGCGCTTCGTTGACCACGCTGGAAAAAGCTGGATAGCCGAAAGAAGCCATCCCCAGCGGGGATGGGCGGTAGTAAACTGTTGTAAGCGACTTCACCGCTCGAAGCGCGTCGCATTCTTCGCAGTGCTCGGGGAGATTGAGTGACCACATCCAAGGAAAAATTCGAAACCAAAAAATTGCCCATGATGCCCATCCGGGACGTGGTCATCTTTCCCTACATGATGACCCCTTTTGTGGTGGGCCGCGAATCGAGCGTGCGCGCTCTCGAAGAAGCGCTGGCGGCGGACAAGAAAATCTTCCTCGCTACTCAACACGATGCCGCGATCGACGAACCCAAAGCCAACGAAATCTATCAGGTCGGAACCATCGTCAACATCGTGCAGAGCCTGAAGCTGCCCGACGGAAACATCAAAGTCCTGGTCGAAGGCATCGAGCGTGGGCGTCTTTTGCAGGCCACGGATACTGACGGCTACATGCAAGCTTCGGTGCGCGTGGCCCGCTATCCGCTGGAGATGAACCAGCAGATCGAAGCCGGTATGCAGCGCGTGACGACGTTGTTCGAGCAGTACGTGAAGCTCTGCCAGGCGCTGAATTACGAAACCATGATCTCTGCGGTGCGCATGGAAGATCCGGCCAAGCTCACCGACATCATCGCCGCCAACCTTCAACTTTCGATTGAAGAGAAGCAGGAGTTGCTGGAAATTTTCGATCCCTCTGAGCGGCTGGTCCGGATCGCTGACGTGCTCGATGTAGAAATCGAAAAGCTGAACGTCGACCGCACGATCCAGTCGCGCGTGAAGCGGCAGATGGAGAAGGCGCAGAAAGAGTATTACCTCAACGAAAAGATCAAGGCCATACAGAAAGAGTTGGGCCGCGGCGAAAAGAGCGAATTCGACGAGCTCAAGAAAAAAATCGAAGCCGCGGGGATGCCAAAAGATGTCAAAGACAAAGCGCTTCAAGAACTGAAAAAGCTGGAAGCTATGCCGCCCATGTCGGCCGAGTCGACGGTCTCGCGAAATTATCTGGACTGGTTGCTGGCCGTGCCGTGGAAGAAGCGCTCGAAAGAAATCCGCAACATCTCGCGGGCCGAGAAAGTTCTCAACGAAGATCATTACGGGCTTGAGAAGATCAAAGAGCGCATTCTGGAATTTCTCGCGGTGCGCCAGTTGGTGAAAAATCCTAAGGGATCGATACTCTGTTTCGTAGGACCTCCCGGCGTGGGTAAGACTTCGCTGGGAATGTCGATCGCCAAAGCTACGGGACGCAAGTTCGTGCGCATGTCTTTGGGCGGGGTGCGCGACGAGGCCGAAATCCGCGGCCATCGCCGCACTTACATCGGCGCGTTGCCCGGCCAGATCATCCAGATGATGAAGAAAGCCGGCACGAAGAACCCGGTCTTCATGCTCGACGAAGTCGACAAAATGTCGATGGACTTCCGCGGAGATCCATCCGCCGCGCTGCTCGAAGTTCTCGATCCCGAGCAAAACTACATGTTCGTCGATCACTATCTCGACGTCGAATACGACCTTTCGCAAGTCTTCTTTGTCGCCACCGCGAACGTCATGCACACCATCCCTCCGGCGCTCCAGGACCGTATGGAAGTGCTGCGCCTGCACGGGTATACCGAGCAGGAAAAAGTTGAGATCGCGA
>JASIKQ010000515.1 GCA_030049565.1 Candidatus Sulfotelmatobacter sp. | reverse complement strand
CTTACGAAGAGCATTTGAGGGAGTATATGCCAGGCCTGGCCGATCGAAAACTTTTGCTCGACATTATCGAGACTGAGAAGAAATGGATCGCCGAGAAGGCCGGGGCGCGTGATCCGCTGGCAACGATTGGGGAAGTGAGGAAGTCGGCGATCAACTTATAAAAAACCTTAAACCCAGGGCGCACAGAGGAGCACGGGGTAAAGACAATGAGTACGACCGCGGGATCGACGGTAGCGCGACTTGCAGTTGATGTAGGTGGCGGAGTGGCGCGGGTTACTCTGCGGAATCCTCCTTTGAATGTCATCGACATGCAGATGATGGAGGAGTTGGCAGGAGCGCTGGCGGAAATCGAAGCACGGTCGCAGATTGCGGCGATCGTCTTGAGCGGCGAAGGCGAGGTGTTTTCAGCTGGCGTGGACGTGGCGGCACATACCCGCGATAAAGTCGAGGAGATGCTGCTCAAGTTCCATTCGGCGATTCGAGCGTTGGTTGTAAGCCAGAAGGTTACCATCGCCGTGGTGCATGGATATTGCCTGGGTGGAGGCGCAGAGCTTGCGATGGTTTGCGATATGGTTTACTGCACAGCATCGTCACAGTGGGGAGTTCCTGAAATCAAGCTTGGGTGCTATCCGCCGGTGGCGTGCACGGCGCTGGCGGCTCTGGTGGGTCAGAAGCGCGCGGCTGAATTGATTCTGACGGGACGGACGATCACGGGTAGCGAGGCGGCGAGGATCGGTTTGGTCAATCAGGCGGTTCCCGATCACGACTTGCAAGCTGTGGTAGATCGAACCGTGGAGGAATTGCTGAGGCTGAGTCCGGCAGCATTGCGTGTGACAAAAAAGGCAGTGTACGCATGGGATGCCATGCACTTCGACAAAGGCCTGGCGCGAGCGCAAAAGATTTATCTTGACGAGTTGATGCGGACGGCGGACGCGCAGGAGGGTGTTGCTGCGTTTATGGAGAAGCGTGAGCCGAAATGGAAAGGGAAATAGTTGTGTCTTGATGGATTACGAAATCACACCCGAAGAAGTGAAAGACAAACTCGACCGCGGGGACGAGTTTACGCTGCTTGATGTGCGCGAGCCGTGGGAATTTGAAACCGCTCGTGTCGATACAGCCACACTGATGCCGATGGGCGACGTGCCGTCTCGGGCGAATCAGGAACTGGATCCCGAGGAGCACATCGTCGTGATCTGCCACCACGGCGTGCGCTCGATGAATGTGACGGCGTGGTTGCGCCAACAGGGATTCGAAAACGCACAATCCATGCGCGGCGGAATCGATGCCTGGTCGCGGGTGGTAGATGCGAAGGTGCCGACATACTGAGGAAGCCCTTAGCCGTTAGCTCTTAGCCTTTCGCCAAAACCGGTGAAGCTAAGAGCTAAAGGCTAAGGGCTAAGAGCTCAAAATGAAGAAAGAACTCATCGAACTGAAAGTCAACGGCCGCACACACGAGCTCGCCATCGAGCCGAACGCGTTGCTGCTGGATGTCTTGCGCCGAGATCTCCGGCTGACCGGGTCGAAGCGGGGATGCGACGAGTCTTCTTGCGGAGCCTGCACCGTTTTGGTTGATGGCGTTGCCATGCTTTCGTGCGCTTTGCTTGCCGCCAGTTGCGAAGGACAGGAGATCACGACAATCGAGGGCGTGAGTGAGCACGGCAGTCTGGCTGCGATTCAGAAGGCATATGGAGATTGGGGCGGAGCGCAGTGCGGATACTGCACGCCGGGATTCATCATGACAGTGAAATCGTTGCTCGCAGAAAATCCTGACCCATCGGAAGAAGATGTGCGGAGTGCGTTGAGCAGCAACCTGTGCAGATGCACGGGATATAACCAGATGTATGAGGCGATGAGGGCGGCGGTAGCGGCGGAGAAAAACGTAAAGCCCACGGCGGCGGTGAGCCGATGACCTATGTAGTCGTCACCATTAAAAAGATTCTCGATATCGAAGCGTTTCGCGACTATGCCACACGCGTGGCGCCGATCATCGAGCGCTATGGCGGCAAGTATGTCGCGGTAGACAAAACGCCGGACGTGCGCGCCGGCGAATGGCCCTTTGTCCGCACCGTCATAGTTGCCTATCCAAATCATGCAGCCGCTCAGAGTTGGTATGGCTCACCTGAATACCAGCAGATTATTCCCATACGCGTGCGCGCAATTGACGCGAACATCGCGATGGTGCGTGACCCGCAAGAAGCCGGAATTGATATGGATCCGCGAAAGAGCGGCGCATGAACAACGGATTCTCCATTATCGGCAAGCCGACCGCGATGGTCGATGCGGCCGAGAAGACCACCGGCGGCGGCAGGTACACCGACGATCTCAGCGTACCCGGCATGTTGATCGGCAAGATTCTGCATTCGCCGTATCCTCATGCGCGAATCAAAAGCATCGATACTACCCGTGCCGAACAGCTCGACGGAGTTGTAGCCGTAGCTGTCGGCAAAGACGCTCCCAATCCCTTTGGAATTCTTCCTGTCGGCCACGATGAGCACGCGCTCGCGCTGGATAAAGTTCGCTATGTCGGAGATAACGTCGCTTGTGTTGTTGCCGTCTCAGAAGCCATTGCTGAAAAAGCGGTCGAATTGATCGATGTCGACTATGAGCTGCTACCCGCCTACTTCGATCCGGAAGAGTCGATGAAGGCGGAAAACCATCTCATTCACGATCACAAGGCGCACAACATCGAGAAAGATTATCACCATGTTTTCGGCGAGCCCGACAAGGGTTTTGCCGAAGCCGATCAGATCGCAGAAGCGCGATTTATCGCGAACGAAGTTACTCACGCTGCAATGGAACCGCACTGCACGCTGGCTTCGTTCGAACTTGATCCGCACACGGGCAAGCTCGGGCGGCTGACGGTATGGTCTTCGACGCAAGTGCCGTATTACCTCCAGCATAAACTTTCGCTCGTGCTCGAAATGCCCATGCAGCAGATTCGCGTGATCAAGCCGCTGGTGGGCGGAGGGTTTGGCGGCAAGAGCGAAGTGATTCCACTGGAAATCATCGCGGCCATCGCGGCGCGTAAAGCGAAGGCGCCGGTGAAGATCACTTATACACGTGAAGAAGT
This sequence comes from Candidatus Sulfotelmatobacter sp., assembly GCA_030049565.1. Taxonomy (GTDB): domain Bacteria; phylum Acidobacteriota; class Terriglobia; order Terriglobales; family Acidobacteriaceae; genus Sulfotelmatobacter. Next base: position 575 of record JASIKQ010000515.1, on the reverse strand, counting down.
TTTCTTGGCGCATCGCGGGCGTCCCCGCACGATTATCGATTTGAAAACGGGAGTGAAGAACAACGGCCGCATCACCGCCGTGAAGGCGCGGGTGGTGCAGGATGGCGGGGCGTATTGCTCTTACGGTGTGGTGACGATTCTTTATTCTGGTGCGCTTCTCGGCGCGCTTTACGACATCCCCAACATTCAATATGACGGATATCGCGTGCTCACCAACAAGCCGGCGTGCGGGGCGATGCGTGGACACGGAACCGTGAATGTGCGCTTTGCATTCGAGTCGCAGCTTGATGAGCTTGCGGCAAAAATCGGCGTCGATCCTGCCGAGATTCGGCTTCGCAATCTGCTCAAGCCGCCGTGCATCACGGTGAACGGATTGCGCGTCCAAAGTTATGGACTGCCTGAGTGCATCGAGAAAACCGTTGAGCGGTCTGGGTGGAAACAACGTAAAGGCAAACTAACCAAGGGGCGCGGGCTGGGAATCGCGTGCAGCCATTATGTGAGCGGTGCGGCGAATTCGATCATTCGATCGGATATGCCGCACTCGACCGTGAACATCAAAATTGATCGGGACGGCG
>JASIKQ010000514.1 GCA_030049565.1 Candidatus Sulfotelmatobacter sp. | reverse complement strand
CGCAAGCAGATTGTAGCTGGGGGCGTAGTTGTGGTGGCGGCTGCCGAAGTATTGAACGGCACGGGTCCAGTAAATGCAGGCAAGCAGGCCATCATAGCCCAGGCTGGCGCGCTTGATCACCTTCGGGGAACTGAGAAACAACACTTCATCCAGCGTAGCCTGCGGGCGAAGCTGGTCGGCGCGATGCAGCACCAGCGAACCGGCGGCCAAGGAGAGCACCAGGCTAGTGGTTGCGATAATCGTGACTTTGCGCCGCGGCTTCATGCAAATGTCTTATTTCAAATCACGGTGTTCGAAAATGAGCACCGCTCCGCTCAAGGCCATCAGGGCGTAAAAGAGAGCATAAAAGGTATTGGTGACGATCAACTGTCCGGCGACCGGCTGCTCGTGCGCGATGGAGGTTATCACGTTGAAGGCGGAGAAATTTGGCACCAAATAGGCCGCGCCTGTGGCCAGCCAGCGCGTAATTCCATGCTCCATAGCTGCGAAATTGCGCAGATCTTGGGCAAAGTTGCCCACGACGAACAGAGAAAAAGTGAACACTGCCGAGAGTAACGGCGAAGAAAACGACGAGAACAGCAGAGCCAGCGCGCAGATGATCAGAAATTCGAGAATGATGAAGTAGAGGGCGACGAAAATCAGCGAGTCGGCTTTTACGAACTTGTGCGAAACGTAAAGCAGCGCGAGGAATACGCCGATCGCCATGAAGAAGGTATTGACCACCAGCGTGCCGGCAAGGCCGGAAAATTTGCCGATGATAAATTCCCAGCGGCGCACGGGGCGCGAGAGGACGGTATAGAGTGTTCGTTTCTCGATTTCTTTGGAGACCAGGCCGATACCGATAAAAATCGCAATTACCACTCCGAAAAGAGATACCGCCGTGAGCCCCAGGTTGATGACGACCAGCTTCTCGATTTCGATGGAAATCTGGCCCACAAGAATGGCTGCACCCGAAAGCAGCAAAGCGAAGGCGATCAGGTTGTAGAGCACGCGGTCGCGCACGGCTTCGCGGAAGGTGTTGGAGGCGATATGTGAAATGCGCGACTTCATAGGCAATGTTTTTACGCCGAAATTCGTCATACGGTCGAAGCGGCGGTGCTTTCGGCGTGACGCAGCTTCTCCACAAAATACGCTTCTAACGAAGTGCGCACGGGCGTAATGGAAATCAGTCGCTGGTGCTCGCGGCGCAAGGCGTCGATCATCGCATCCTGCTGATTTTCCGCAACGATGGCGCGCACGCGGTCGCCGCCGCTGATGTGGCAGTCTGCGCCTAAGGCCCTGACCGAGGCTGGTATTTCGGTGCCTTGCCAGATCACTTCGACCTTGCCCTGCACGGTGGAAGTTAAATCTTCGACTACGCCCACGCCGCGTAACTCTCCCTTATGGATGATGGCGACGCGGTCACAAAGGGTTTCGGCGTCGGAAAGAATGTGGGTAGAAAAGAAAACCGTCTTTCCTTCGTGCTTGAGCTGCTCCATAAGATCGCGCACTTCGCGGCGGCCCATGGGATCGAGGCCGGACATGGGCTCGTCAAGGAACACCACCTGCGGATCGTGCAAAATAGCCTGCGCAATTCCCACGCGCTGCAACATGCCTTTCGAGAATTTGCGTAGTTGGAGGCCTTTGACGTCGTGCAATCCAACCTGGTGCAGGACTTCCTCTACGCGCTTGCTGCGCTGCCTGGCGGGCACGCCCGAAAGTTGTCCGTAGTAGTTCAACAGCTCGTGCGCCGTGAGATAGTCGTAGAAATAGGGCTGCTCAGGAAGAAAGCCGATCTGCGCTTTAACCGCCGGGTCGGTCCATTCCTGACCGAGAATACGTGCCGTTCCCGAGGTGGGGAAAACCAATCCCATGAGAAGTTTCAAAGTTGTGGTTTTGCCGGCTCCGTTAGGTCCGAGGAAGCCAAAAACTTCGCCATCCTCGACGGTGAGCTGCAGAGGATACAGAGCGCGCTTGCGGCGCTTGCGCCAGAAGCCCACGCTATAAGTTTTTTCCAATCCTAGAATCTCTATTGCAGGCATGGCACAAGGCCGAAACACAGAAATCGACAGTTTCACTTCTATAAAAAATTATAAGCAAATCGGCAGTGGAGTAAAGGTACCGTACTCAGACGAAGGATTACGAAAGTGAACAATGCTGGGATTCGCGACGGTGCTGCCCGCAATTGAGCGACACCTAGTTACTCATCGCCGAGAGAAGAATGCAGTTGGCATAACTGGCAACCTGGCTGATGTTGCCTGGGGGCTGAAGGCGAATGACCATGTCATCGGATGAGCAATAGGCGCGAGTTCCGGTGATGTTGCTATTGGGGGTTCCGGTGGCGTAGAACTGGTCGTTATTGACGCTTCCCCCCGACGCTGACCCTGTGGCGGCGAATGAGTAACCGCTCTTGCCGCCCCCTCCGCCGTTGCTGGCCAGGCTGTCATCGATCAGGCAAGCCGTCGCGGGAGTAGGAGTGCATGGGTCTGGTCCTCCAAGCGGGCTGAGCGTTGCCGGGAACCCGATCTCTGCGTAAGTGGCGAAATAGCCGACTTCGCCCACATTAATCGAATGCATCGAACCCGCAGCGGAGGAGTCATTGGCTGCCATGCGGGCGCGCAGCAGGTTTGGAATGGCGATGGCAGCGATGATTAAGATGATCGCGATCACGATCAGCAGTTCGATCAGCGAGAACCCTTTCGACAAGCTCAGGACTGGCTCCTTCGGCGTGTTTCGCTTGCCCAGAGCATGCTCCTTCGGTTTGTGAATTGAGTCCATTTTCTTTTTTAACAGTCCCAGTGGTTTCGCCGAGACGTGCTTCTGCCGCCGGCACAAGAATTAGCGGCAGTTCACAGGCCAACCTGGCTGAGACGGCGGTGACGGCAGTAACATTACTCATGCCGCAAAAGAAAGGTCCGCTTCGCTCAGGTTGTTTTGATTCTCTGAAAAACGCGGCCTTTTTTGAATCGAAACGCTAAAGTGGTCCCGAGCGGACGCCAAGCCAAAGAGCTGCGGAGCCGGTACGCTGTTCTTGTGGTTTCATTCATCCCTCGCCGACAAATTATGTCATCCGGATCTGCCGTTTTCCGGCTGTGACCGGATCGCGCAAGAGATGCATTTCTAGGCACCTGCACCGGCGGCGGCGGTTAGGTAAGGGGCGGGCAGTTCGGGGGTTCGAGTTTGCAATAGACGATGCCAGACAACAACTGACGAGGATATGGTCGCTACAATCATTGCCCACGGGATGAGCGGTGAAATCCAGAAAAATTTCGTGGTAAAGCTAAGCAACGCCAGCCAGAGTAAGGTTACGAACATGCCGAACAGGAAAGCGGTGCGGCGCTCGCCGCTGCGGAATGGCAGATGATACGAGCAAAGCGCCTGCACCATCAGCGAGAATGGAAAGGCCACGACGAGATCGACGAAGTAGTGCTCGCCTGTTCCCAGCGTCGCCAGTACGGTAAACCAGACGAAAGCTAGAGCGATGGCCCGAACCCATCGTGGCAGGTCCCTCGAGTTCCACCAGCAAAGTAGCACCCAGGCCATATGCAAAGACGGCATGGCATTGGGGGCGCCGTTGATCGGGATAGGCAGGACGCTCATGCGCATCGCCACCGCGGTGGGCCACGGATACCGGGGGAAAGCAGCACCAAAAAGGTAAGCCGGTCCGCAGGCGGGCAATAGGTTGTAGAACATCAACCCCAGCGGCCCGGCCGCGAGAAGAGTAAGCAACACCGGCAGCGCATTAGACTTTGCATAGCGCAGTTGAGCCGCATATACCAGCGCCACGATTAGCGGCAGCGCCGCATAGAATTCGAAGCATGAAAGCTGCAGCCAATGCCACTTCGAGATGATTTGTCCCACGAGAAAAGGGAACTGCACGCGAAGGCTGCAATCGAAGGAATATAGAAATAAATCGAAGGTCTTGGGGTGGAGACTTTCGGTGATATAGAGCAGACCGCGTGCCGCATATTCAACCCCGAGAAACAGAACAACGGGAAAGAAACCATAAATCAAGAGCTTGCGTTCTTCGCCATTGGCCCAGACCGTGCGAATGCCAAGGACCGCGAAGGCGGCTAGGAGAGCAAACCAGATAGCCGTCCCCAACGTGGGATCAAAAGCCTTGAAGCTATAATCGAGAACGGCCAGGGTCAGGCCCCCGCCCAACACCCACAGCCAATCAACCCAGGCGCGCCGGATCATTCCAAGGACAATCGGCGCGCCAAACAAGGTGTAGGGAAAATAGCGGACATGCGTGGAGGTATAGAGGACCGCTGCCAAAAGAATCGCGGTCAAAGCCAGCCTGAGAATGTTCTTGCCTGCGAATTGCATCTTAAGTTCCCGCTCTCTTCCAGAGCGCTCGATACGCAGCCCGATTGGTCCGGCCTGAGCCAGCCGCAATGAATTTGCCGCTCTCGGGAGTTTAGCGAGATTTCTGAGCGCAGTGAGCACTATTTCAACCGGAGAAGGTTACCTTTGTACTTGGGGACACAGCCGTGGTTGAGCCTCCCTCGCTATTCCTTGCTGCCGTGCAGTGCTGAAAGGGAAATCGGGCAGATTTACGGGCGTCAAGACTGCGCAGGCCGAATCACTTCCAATCAGAGTGATGCCCGCAGGTTGACAAGAAAACAGAAGGGCAGCGGACTTTGTCCGCTGCCCTTTGGCATGATGCCCGCTTGGGCACGCGCCAATCGCTAGCCTTAGTTCTGGAGCGGTGTCCAGCCCTGGCAGGTCGCATATGCTCCCGGTCCAGTGATTACGCCAGCGCCTCCCCAACGGAGCACGCCGTCATCAACTGAGCAATACGCTTTGGTGCCGGTCACGTTGGACAGCGGAGACGCCTGGGTGTAGAAGTTCCAGCCAGTCGTCGCCGTTCCGCCGGGCGTCGCCAAGAAGGTGTAACCGCTCTTGCCGTTGCCGGCGCCATTGGTGGCCAGGTTGTTATCGATCAAACAGCCGGTGGACGGTGCCGGAACGCAAGGCGAGGCCGAGCCACCAAGCTGCGCCAGTGTGCCGTAGCCGTTGGCGGGATAAGCGCCAAGATAGCCGACTTCACCCACGATGATGGTGTGCTCGGAAGCAGCTGCCGACGAATCGTTGGCCGCCATACGGGCGCGCATCAGGTTTGGAATCGCGATAGCTGCGATGATCAGGATGATAGCTACCACGATCAGCAGCTCAATCAATGAAAAACCTTTCTGTTGTTTCCGCATCTCTTTTCCCCTCATTTTTTAGACTTTCGTCGATTTTATGCTGGTCATGGTATGACCCAGTCGGGCTTGATGTTCGCACTTGCCCGGCCATAATTCCAGTTACGTTGGTTCGCGCGGCTCGCGGAGAAGGTCTTTGTTTTCAGTGCGAGGTTACTCTAGGTGTCATTTTAGCCTTTTCCCAGAGGGTTTTCATGGCAAAAACCGTCGTTCAGACTGACAATCCGTGTCAGTTTGGGACACACAGCGGCTCTTTCTCTGAACGCGGATGCGGGCCGGACTTGCGAGCGTGTTTGCGATTCAAGCGAAGAGGAGCTGCTGAGAATTACGCTCCCACTGCGGCGGCGCGAGCCAGCGTTGAGACGCTGCGCGGCTCGTCTTGCTCTACTGAGAGGATTTGCTGCATCCAGAAAAGAGCCAGGGCGGTCGAGACGATAATAAAAGCCCACGGCACGAGAGGCGTCGACTGGAAGAAGAAGCGTGTAGCGAAACGCAGTAGGATCAACCAGAGCAGTGTGAGTGTTGTTCCGCCCACGAGTGGAATAAGGCGGTTGGGAGTTTTCAGCGGGAGGGAACGCGTGCAGAGCGCTTGTATGGCGACCGCGAAAGGAAACGCGACTACCAGGTCGATCAAATAATGCTCGCCTGTGCCCAGGGTGCCCAGGAGGGTCGTGAAGACAAAGAAATAGGCCAGGGCGCGCACCCACCGCGGAAATGGCTTGCAATTGAAGGCAATGAGCAGCGCCCAAGCCATATGCAGCGAAGGCATTGCATTACGGCAGGAGTCCGGGCTCATGAGCACCCTGTGCGGCTCCAGTCCGCGCAGAACAACGTTACGCATGAGGGAAAAGGGAACCGGGTGGCCGGGAAATTGCTGCAGGCTGACAAGATACACCGGGCCAGCTGCGGGAAAAGCTAGATAGAGAAAATATCCGAACAGGCCGGCGGCCATGAAGACCTCGAGCAGGAATAGGGGGGTAGTTTTCTTCACGCGAAGATGAGCCGCGTAAGCCAGGGCCATGGCGATGGGCAGAGCATAGTAGAAACCGAGTCCAAGGATCCCGACGACGGCGTAGTCTCTGAACCACTGACCGACCATAAAGCTGGGTTGAAAACCTAAACTTGCGTCGAAGGAGTAAGCGTAAACGTCCAGCGTTTTGGGGAACAAAAAGGAGCCAAGATTCAAAAGGTGGTGCGTCCCAAGAACGAAGAATGCGAAAGCGGCGGCTGGAAGCAAGATGGATTTGAGTTGCTGGCGCTCTTCACCCTCGGCCCAGGCGGCGCGGAGGCCGAGAACCAGGAAGCTGACCAAACCGACGAAGGCGAGGCAAACTCCGACTTGCGTACCTGAATCGGTTGCGTGATGGGTGACGAATCGATCAAACAATGTGAGAGCTGTGGCTCCGGCGATAACCCCGATGATCTCCCGGCGGCGCGGCCTCACCACAACTTGAAAGATGAAGGCGCTGGCCAGGCCGCAGCCGATGTAAGGCATCTCGAAAGGCAGCCCGGCCCAGGC
>JASIKQ010000513.1 GCA_030049565.1 Candidatus Sulfotelmatobacter sp. | reverse complement strand
GCCTCGGACGGGCTTCGGCTCTCGTGCTCGCTCAGGCCGGGGCCGATGTCGCCATTACATTCCGCAATTCCGCGCGCGAAGCGCAACAAACTGTCGTCGATCTATCCGGCCTGGGCGTGCGCGCCTTTGCTCTGCACTGCGACGTCACTGATGAATCCAGCGTCAAGTCCATGTTGCAGGAAGCGGGACGCGAACTGGGCCGCATCGACGTTCTCGTAAATAATGCCGCCATTTACGCCGATGTCGACTTCGAACGCCTTACCCTCCGCCAATGGGATGCCATGTTTGCCGCCAACACTCGCGGACCGTTCTTGGTTTCTCGCGAGGCGCTGAAATGGATGCGCCGAAAACGCCCCGGATCGAAGCGCGGCGAACAAATCGAAGCCAAGATCATCCACCTCGGATCCCTGGGCGGCATCCGCCCCTGGGTGACGCACGCTCATTATTGTGCTTCCAAGGCCGCCTTGCACATGCTTACCAAAGTGATGGCAAAGGCACTAGCTCCTGAGATAGCAGTTAACGCCGTCGCCCCCGGCGTAATCGATCTGGGAGAAAAGACCGCCTTTATGAGGGGAATCGCCAAACAGACTCCTATGCGCCGCAATGGAAGAGGCGATGAAGTTGCAGCCGCCGTTCTGTTCTTCGCAACCGCGCCGCAGTTCATCACCGGGCAGATTCTTGCGGTTGATGGAGGGCTGAGTCTCTAACCGGCAGCCAGGCCACGCCTCCGGCAAGCCGAGTTAATAACGAGCTTCCTTCCGAGATGCGCCGCAATGATTGTCGTACTTCTATACCCCTTCGGCTCACGGTATAGTGGGGCGAATGACGAAATTCACAAACAGGCTTGCTTCAAAGGTTCCATCTACGCGCGTCCCACGCGTCGCCATCGCCATCCTGGCTGCGGGCAAGGGAACACGGCTTAAATCGCAGCTTCCCAAGGTGTTGCACGAGGTGGGAGGGAAACCGCTGCTGGCGCATGTGATCGCGGCGGCCACCCGAGTGGTTCCCGCTAGCGACGTTTTCGCCATCATCGGCCACGAAGCCCAGCGCGTACGCGCAGCATTGGGCCATTCCGGCGTCAACTTCATTCTTCAGTCCGAGCAGCGCGGCACCGGCCACGCGCTGATGGTCGCGCGCGAGGCACTTTCTGGCTATGACCACGTTATCGTTCTCTCCGGTGATGCGCCCCAGGTCACGCCGCAAACCATCGCCCGACTGCTCAACTTTCATCTTGACCAGAACGCAGCCATGACCTTGCTGGGCGCGGAATTGAGCGATCCGACTGGCTATGGACGCATCATTCGCAGGTCGGCTCGCGGTGCAAAAGTAAAAGCCATTGTCGAAGAAAAATCAGCGAGCGCCGCGCAGAAGAAGATTCGCGAAATCAATGCCGGCTTTTATGTCTTCGACGTGACGCAACTTTTCTCGCATATTGAAAAGCTTTCTCCGGATAATCCTCACGCCGAATATTACCTCACCGATATGGCTGGGATTCTGCGCCAAGCGAAACAGCGGGTTGTAGTTTGGAAGACAGAGGACTCGCGCGAAATCCTCGGGGCAAATACCCACGCCGAACTCGCCATCATCGATCATCAAATGCGGGCACGCAAATGTTACGAACTTATGACGCAGGGCGTTTCCATCTTCTATCCGGGCACGTGCGTGATCGATAGCGATGTCGAGATTGGCGCGGATACCGTCATCGAACCCTACGTCCAGATTCTCGGCAAGTCGCGCATCGGCTGCGGTTGCCGCATTCGCTCCTACTCGGTGATCCGTGACTCTGAAATTGCCGATGATATTCTCATTCGTAATGGCTGCATTCTCGAAGCAGCTCGTGTCGCCCCGGGTGCGGTCATTGGCCCGTATTCGCATCACCGTCCCGGCAGCGATATCGGCCAGGGAGCGCACGTAGGCAATTTCGTCGAGACCAAGAAAACCAAGCTGGGCCAGGGATCAAAGGCCAATCATCTTACTTATCTCGGCGACGCCGAAATCGGAGAAGGCGTAAACGTGGGCGCAGGAACTATTACCTGCAACTACGACGGCGTTCACAAGCACACCACCGTTATCGACGATGGAGCCTTCATCGGCAGCGACACGACGCTGGTCGCGCCGGTGCGCGTGGGCAGAGGAGCCTATGTAGGCGCCGCGTCGTGCATCACCGAAGACGTTCCGGAAGATTCTCTGGCAATTGGGCGCGCACAGCAGATCGTGAAGAAGGATTGGGTGCGCGAGAGACGCGCCGCTCGCGGGCAAGAAAAACCGAAGGAGCCGGAGCGCACGCGCGCGATCCGATTGGAGGATTGAGGAGAACAGACGTCGGGAAAGGAAACTTCGTTAGGGAGTCGCCTTTGGAAAATCAAAAGCACCAAGAGTTTTCCATGTCTCAGTGCCTCCGCAGTAAAGCGATTGTTCTAGTGCGAAACCGCGGCGAACAACGGCGAGTGCATCAGCGACTGGAACTGCTGATCACTCGATTTGAAATGGAAAGCGACGTTGGCTCCGTCTGAGTCCACACTGGTGTTGTCCATCGCGACTTTCTCGGGAGCGCTGGCGCTCATCTTCTTATAAAGCAGTCCCGCCTTCACCAGTGATGAAAGCGTCGCCGCACTGACAGAATCGGACGTGACCACGGTCAGATCGAAGTTCACACCGCTATTGAAGCTCATTGTGTAGCGCGAACCCAGCAGCCGCTTCTTGATGGTGTCATAATCGGCTACTTTGGCCGCATCACCTAGCGCCGAGCGCATAACGTTCTGCGTTCCCTGCTGGTCGAGAATGCTCCACACCGGCGCCGAATCCACGTCCGACATCATGTCTGCCATAGTCGCATTCGCATCCACGCTCAAGGTCAGCCCGTCGCGGGTATCCAGCGCTAACTTCACAGCCGAACTGTCGCCGAACAGCAACGTGCTGTCGTCCAGGAACACCATCACCATGCCGCCGTCCATGGGATAAATGCTCGCCGTGCGGTACTTTGTCGGCTTGATCTTTTGTAGCGTGAGTTTCTTGATTACCGCCTTCATGGCGAATGGGCCCGCCGCCACGCCCACCTGCTTCATGCCCTGCTTCTCGGTGCGGAAGGCAGCAAAGGCGAGCGTGTCGATGTCTTTGTCGGGATCGATCCCCACTCCCTTCAAAGCCGACTCGAATTGCTTCAGATTGTCGGGGAGTAGCTGTTCTTTCAATTGCATCGCAGTGGGCGAGTTTTTAAGCTCGCGGTAATCGACAGAGATTAGCTGTTGCAGGTCGGTGGGAATGGCCGCGCGGGCCGAGGAATTCAGCGGCATCGCGCTCGCTGCTCCCACCAGCAGGAACCATGCCGCGAGCACCACCACAGCAGCTCTTATACACCCCATAACCGTGTTAATTCTCATAAATGTCCCTCGGGAAATTATACGAACAATGAACGGAAAACCGCCCGCACCTTGCAGCTTAGATGCAGCTTTTTCCCTTCCTGTGACCTTTTCTCCCTATTTTAAGCCAAGCCACCAGCTCCCGCTCTACCAAAGGTGTATAAACCAGTGCCACGTTGGCTACGAGTACCCCAGAAGGCACGAAATAAGAAACTCTAATCGTTGTCGGGTTCTGCAATCTGATTCGTATCCCCTTTGCATGACGCGTCATCCGCCGGCGGCGTAATCTGCTTGAAAGGTATGGGCGGGTTGCTCAGGTGAAAAAAATCCGAAAGGTCGTCGGCATATGCATCGGCGACGCCCAGCGATGGCAGATTGTAATTGGTCTCGATGTACTTCAGAATGCTGCCAAAGTCGTGGGTTGCATGTGAAACGTAGCCCGGCTGAATGTACGGGGAAATGACAAGCATAGGCACGCGGAAGCCGTATACGTACCCCGATCCCCAACTCACGCCATCATTAATTACCTTCGGCGGCACGTGATCGTACCACCCTCCCCAATCGTCCCAGGTAATGATGATTGTCGTATTCGGCCAATACGGACTGTTGCCAATCGCATTCACAACTTCCGTCACCCACGAAGGTCCGCAGCCAGTGTTGGTCTCGGCATGATCGGAGTCATTGCCGTTGGGAATTACCCAGCTTACTTGCTGAAGCTGGCCCGTCGCGATATCGCTGATAATCTGCGCTTTGGTCTGGCTCTGGCCAACCACAACTTTGGACGAGGTGGAGCTATAGTCCGTCCCATCGCACTCGGTGCCGTTGGGCGGCGGATTGTTCGGTCCGCACATATGCTGGATCGCGGTGGGTGCAGTCCAAATGCTGCCGGCGGAAGGCGCATAATACCGCCAAGTAATATTCGCTGCATCCAGCAAATCGCTCAATGTTTGATGCTCGAAGCAGGGATAGACCTGTGTGTATTGCACTCCCGAAGCATCTATGAGCCAGACCGTCTGGTCGGGAGGCGCGATACAGCCCGCGTTCCCCTTCGCGCTCATGTTTTCTGCGGCAAAATCCGTGGTTCCGGACTCCGGTTCCGAGGTCCCCGAAAGAATAAACTGATGGGCGGGGAAGCTCGGGCCCTCGTTGGTCTGGAACATCTGATCCGCGAAGCTGTAAGTTTGCGCCATCTGAAAATACGGGGCCACATCCGAAGGATTCACGTACATATACTGCAAATTCGGCGCGGGACAATCGGTCGCTCCCTGTTTGCAGCCAACTGCAATCTGCCAGGCGCCATCCATGGCACATGTGTTCGTCGCCGTGTTCAGATCGCACATTTGGGTGAAAGCGATATGCGCATGGTTCGGATCGTAATCATTATCCAGCGCGACCACGCCCGGCTGCGTGACGCCGCTTGAAGATGAACTATTCAGCCAGTTGCTGGTCTGGATGTTGTATTGCGAGGTGGTGGGAGTCGTGCTGCAGCCGGCCGACGACCCGTAGGGAACCGCGCACAACCCTTGAAATAGGTTATCAGGGGTCCGATTCTCCTGAACGATCACCACGATATGTTGAAAATTGGAGATCTGAGCGACAGCGCCGAAGGTGGCCACGGCGGCCAGCAGCAGGCTCCTTCCCGTGCGATTCAAAAGGCCGTTACGTCCCATCACACTGCGATGAACCCG
>JASIKQ010000512.1 GCA_030049565.1 Candidatus Sulfotelmatobacter sp. | reverse complement strand
ACCGTCGCTTCGGTCTCGGCGGGAATTTGCAGAACGGATTCCTGGGAGGGCACCAGCGAGCCGATTCCGCGCACCTGGCGCAGCATGGAACCGCGCTTGACCGAGTCGGTCCAGACCGTGCCGCGTTCTACAGTCGGCGCCGCTGGCTTCAAGCGGAAAACGGCCGCTGTCAAGACCGTGACAACCACGACTACGACTGCTAGGAGAGCGATCTGACGCCGGCGTTTGCGCTCTTTGAACTCTGGGCGGGCGATATCCATCGGAGCAATAGTTTGCAACTGCCACACCAAACCAGCACCGCACGCAAGTGACTGAAAGCGAAGACGAAAAGTGGCCAAGCCTCCGCTAAACGGGAGCCCTCGCTGTTCGGACGAGGATTCCACTGTCCATTACCGGACAGCTCAAATCAGTTGTCTTCCTATGCTGCTCATTGAGTGGTAGTGGGCAAGTACTTGCCCACTACCCATAGAGTGATTTCATCGCAGGTAATGTCGCGGAAAGCCGCGGGATGTTCTGGCTGCCCCCCCGGGATTCGAACCCCGATATGCTGATCCAGAGTCAGCTGTCCTGCCGTTGAACGAGGGGGCAGTGCATTCATTATCCAACGAGCGGTATTGACGGTCAAATCTTTCGAAAGGCGTTTTCAACTTCCCCTCCAGCGAGAAGCGTTAAACTCTAAGTGCACCGTCAGGAAGTAAAGGATCTCTCATGGTCACGATTCTGGAGACCGCCGAAAGCTACACCGAAATCGCCCGCCGCCCGCTTGAGCCCGAGCAGTGCGCGCTCATCGTCGTCGATATCCAGCAAAAGCTGCTGCCGCCGATTTTTCAGAAAGATCAACTCGTGCGCAATTCGCAGTTGCTCATTCGCGCCGCCGGGCTTCTCAAAATTCCCGCTATGCTGACCACGCAATACTCAAAAGGATTGGGCCAAACCGTTCCCGAGATTGCTTCCCTGCTGCCTGAAAGCGAAGCCATCGATAAAGACCGCTTCTCCTGTTTCGGCAGCGATTCGTTCTGCAATATGCTCAAGCGACTTCCTGGCAATCGAAACACGCTGCTGCTCTGCGGCATGGAAAGCCATATCTGCGTGGCGCAAACCGCGCTGGCCGCGCTTCGCGAAGGCTATCTGGTGCATGTCGCCTCCGACGCGGTCAGCTCTCGCACGGAATGGAATTGGAAGATCGGCCTCGAAAGAATGCGCGCCTCGGGCACCGTAATCTCTTCGACCGAAATGATGATCTACGAACTCATGCGCTCTTCGTCATCGCCCGCGTTCAAAGCAATGCTGCCGTATTTGAAAGGATAAGGCAGGCCGGCGAAAGTCCAAGGAAACGTGATTCGTAACTTTGGCTATTGACTCTTGAATCTACTGATGTATTCCAACCCGTGAAAAGACGGGTGGACCTGCCGGACCATGCGTCGACCAAGCGCCGCCTACTCCGCCTCCGCGCCGGCCTCCTTCTTTTTGACCCTCACAACCGTAATCTTCGCAAATCCCTCGTCAAATGTCGGAGATTTCAGCTTGGCCGCCATGCGTCGCATCACATCTTCCGGAACCACGCGGTCCCGCCGCTGATGCCGCTCGATGCATACCTGCAGCGGCACATCGAAAAATACCGCGTGCACCTCATACTGATAATCCTTCGCCAGCTTGATCCAGTGCTGCCGCTCCTGCGGCGTCAGGTTGGTGGCATCCACATAATTCATCGGACGTTTGGCAATCAGTCTCGCCTTCAGCAGCGAGCGCAGATTGGAGAACACCAAATCCTGATAACGCTGTTCGCGGACGTTATCGAATAGCAAGCTGCGCATCATGTCGCTGGAAAGCGGCGTCACGTTGTGGCGCTTGAACCAGGAACTCTTGCCCGATCCCGGCAATCCGATTGCCAGCACGACGATGCCTTTGGGCGCGCGCTGCGGCACAGCCGCAGGAGGTTGGACTGCTGCTGGAGCTGGAGCAACCGGGCGTTCCGTTTCAGCCTCGGGATACTCCGCCGGCTGTATTTCCTCAATCGGCTGTGCCACTCCTCCTGCAATCGATCCCTTGGGCGCGAAAGCTTGCGCCACGGCCTGTTCTCGTCCCGGAGCTTCCCGTCCGGCTCCGCGTCGCCCCCGTCCACCGCGTCGCCGCCCACCGCGGCTAAACTGGCGCGACCCCGCGCCAGGTTGATTTGCGGGACGCTCTCTGGCCGATTCTTCCCTCTGACCGGCTTCTACTCTCGCACCGGCTTCGCCTGCCGGCTCGCTTTCAGCCGGCTGCTTAGACGGAATCGAAGCTACAGTCTCAGGCGCGGATCTCGCGGTCTCCTCAGGATTGACGGGTTGCTCAACGTCAAAATAGGCTGGCTGTAATGGCGGTGGGGTCGCAGGATTTTGTTCCGACGAACTTTGAGGAGCCTTCTTGCGGCGCTGCAAGCGCTCGCGCATCCATTTACGCATATGAGAGGCTTTTAACACAGATTCAGGGGACGGAGCAATCAGCCGTACCTTGGCATGAACGGCGGGCGCGGTTTTGGGCCGATCGCCAACCGTGCCCTCCGGTGTGAGCGCAGATACAATCATCCTTATGCCCGCGGAAACTCCCCCCGCCCTTCGTGGTCGGAAATACCTTTCACTTGCCACCTTTCGCAAGAATGGGATAAAGGTCGCCACGCCCGTCTGGTTTGGAGAAGAAGCGGGCAAGCTCTACGTCATGACTCGCAGCGACATGGGCAAAGTAAAACGCATTCGCAACAATGCACAGGTCACGGTGGCTCCCTGCACCATGGGCGGCAAAGTAATGGGACCCGAGTTTCCAGCCATAGCTCGCATTCTGCCCCCGCAGGATCACGCCCATGCGCGGCAAAGGATCAATCATAAGTACTGGTTGGCCCGCCTGCCACTGATCTGGAGCAGAACTGACACTTACCTCGAGCTAAGTTTTCCCTAGCCCTCGTGCCAATTCTGTGGCGGGAATCATCGTCCTTTCGAGCGATACAGGAAGCGTTTACGCCATTTCTCAGTACCTGCTAACATCATTTTGTATGCACACCGGTTCGGAACGATTCGAGCACACATCGATAGAATGGAGGCATCATGGCAGTCAAAGTCGGTATCAACGGGTTCGGCCGTATCGGCCGCAACGTCCTGCGGACCGCAATTAATGATTCCAATCTCGAATTTGTTGCTGTCAATGATCTCACTGATCCCAAAACTCTGGCGCACCTGCTGAAATACGATTCCATCCTGGGCAACCTGCCCAACAAAATCTCCGCCGGCGCTGACAGCATTTCGGTCGATGGTAGAAACATAAAAGTTTTCAAGGAAAAGGATCCTGCCGCCCTGCCTTGGGACTCTGTCGGCGCCCAGGTCGTGATCGAATCCACGGGCCGCTTCACCGATGCCAACGACGCCAAAAAGCACCTGCGCGGCTCGGTGAAAAAAGTTATCATTTCCGCGCCAGCAAAGAATGAGAACATCACTCTGGTTCTCGGGGTTAACCACGAAAAATACGATGCGTCCAAGCACCACATCATCTCGAACGCCTCCTGCACCACGAACTGCCTGGCGCCCGTTGCCAAGGTGGTGAACGATGAATTCAAAATCGTCAGCGGAACGATGACCACGATCCACTCCTATACCAACGATCAGGTCATCCTCGACTTCCCGCATAAAGATCTGCGCCGCGCCCGCGCTGCCGCTATCAATATGATTCCCACCTCTACCGGCGCGGCCAAGGCGCTGAAGCTTGTGATTCCCGATCTGGCTGGAAAGCTCGACGGTTTTGCTATGCGCGTGCCCACGCCAAACGTGTCTGTGGTCGATCTGGTGGCGTGGGTGGAAAAGAAAACCACCAAAGAAGAAGTAAATGCAGCGCTGAAAAAAGCGTCTGAGTCCGGTCCGCTGAAAGGTTATCTCGGCTTCGAGGAAGGCGAGCTGGTTTCTTCGGATTTCAAGGGCGATTCGAGATCGTCGATTGTCGACTCCCCAATGACTCTGGTAGTCGGCGGCAACTGCGTTAAAGTAATCTCCTGGTACGACAACGAGTGGGGATATTCTTGCCGCGTCCGCGACTTGATTCATTATATCGCCAGCAAAGGCTTATAGCGCACACAGGATGGTAGCTGCGGCGCTTGGCCAAGAGATTTAGGATGTCATTCCTCACCGATCCGAAAGGATCGGTGAGGAAACTGCTGTTTACCATCACCGCAGCCTGGCATATGATTAAATCCCGCAATTAAGGACGTAACAAGGACGAAACCAGCCCATGTCCAAACTCTCCATCCGTGATATCCCCCTGAGCGGCAACCGCGTCTTCATGCGCGTCGACTTCAATGTTCCCCTCGACGACGGCCGGGTCATGGACGATACCCGTATCCGCGAGACGCTGCCCTCGATCGAATATGCGCTGCGCCACGGCGCGCGCCTGATTCTGGCCTCGCACCTCGGTCGGCCCAAGGGCAAGCCGAATCCGAAGATGAGCCTTAAGCCAGTGGCCGAGCGCCTGCGTATGGTGCTCGATAAAGAACTGGCGCGCGGCGAAAATGTCGGCTTCTGCCCTGATTGCGTCGGTCCCGAGGCCGAAGAAGTCGCCACACAACTGGAGAAAGGCCAAACCCTGCTGCTGGAGAATCTGCGTTTTTACGCGGAAGAAGAAGCCAACGACGAGAAGTTTGCCCGCCAATTGGCCAACCTGGCGGAGTACTACGTCAACGACGCCTTCGGCGCCGCACATCGGGCCCACGCCTCTACTGTCGGCATGACCAAGTTCATGACCAAATCCGCTGCCGGATTGCTCATGGAAAAAGAGCTGCAATATCTGGGCAAGGCGCTGGATCATCCCGAGCCGCCATTCATCGCCATTCTCGGTGGCGCCAAGGTCAGCGATAAAATCGGCGTCATTCGCAACCTTATGACTAAGGTCGATTCCCTGATCGTCGGCGGCGGCATGGCCTATACGTTTCTGAAAGCTCAAGGATACGAAATCGGCAAATCCCTGCTCGAAGCCGACAAACTCGACCTCGCCCGTCACCTGCTGGAGGAAGCCCGGCAACGCAGTGTGAAGTTCCTGCTGCCGATCGATCACGTGGTCGCCATGAAACCGGAAGCAAACTCCGTCACGCAGCAGATCGGTGAGCGCCAACCCATCCCCGCCGATCGCATGGCGCTCGACATCGGCCCGAAAACGATCGAACTATTCTCGGAAGAGATTTCCCGCGCCCGCACCATCGTGTGGAACGGACCGATGGGCGTGTTCGAAGTACCCGGATTCTCTCGCGGAACCTTCCGTGTGGCCCACGCCATTGCTGAAAATGCCGGCGCGATTTCGATCGTTGGCGGCGGCGACACGGTGGCCGCGGTTCACGCCGCTGATGTCGCCGACAAGATTACCCACATTTCTACCGGCGGCGGAGCGTCGCTGGAATTTCTCGAAGGCAGGAAGCTGCCGGGCGTCGAAGCGCTCACCAATAAATAGTGAGCTTTACCCTCTGTTCTTCTGTGCCCTCTGTGGTTCAAAGCTTTTGGGTTTTCTGAAGCGAGTGTTTCAAGTGTCTGTTTTTCTTGATCGAGCAGGAAAGTGACCGCACAGAATAAAGGCGTGCAAGATTCCACAATCCGGCTGATTTCAGAAAACGGCAAGACCATTGACGTTTTCGGTCCCGCCGACATTACCCGCGAAACCACCGACGCCATCGTGAACGCCGCCAACTCGTCACTCCTCGGCGGCGGAGGAGTTGATGGCGCGATCCATCGCACGGGTGGCCCAGCCATTCTGGCCGAATGCCGGCAGATCGCAGGCAAGATTGGCAGCCTGGCCGCGGGAAAAGCCGTAATCACGACGGGCGGCAACCTAGCAGCAAAATACGTCATTCACACTGTCGGCCCGATCTATCGCGGCGGCGCATCCCGAGAGGCCGAGAAGCTGGCCAGTTGTCATCGCGAGTCCATCCGCCTCGCCGATGAGCACAGGCTCAACTCTCTATCTTTCCCAGCCATTTCGACCGGCGCCTACGGATATCCGCTCGCGGAAGCCGCTTCTGTCGCGATCTCCGCCACCATCGATGCTTTAGCGATCGCCGCTCATGTGACGAAAGTTCGATTTGTCCTGTTTGACGTATCTACACTGAAAATCTACGTGCGAGCCGCCAAAAGACTGGCATCAAGTACTGCTTCATTCCAGGTCGAAGAGGTCTTCTAAATGAGAAAGAAACTCATCGCAGCCAACTGGAAAATGTACAAAACCCCCGATGAAACCCGCGCCTTCTTCCGCGATTTCTTTCCGCTGGTCGTCGGCCACGAACGCGATGAAATCGTCGTTTGCCCACCTTATATCGATCTCGCAGCCGCGCTCGAAGCGGCAAGAGGCTCCAACATTTCCATCGGAGCGCAGAACGTCCACTGGAAGCCCGAAGGCGCTTTCACCGGCGAAATTTCCGCCAACATGCTGCTGTCCCTTGGCATAACACACGTGATCGTGGGCCACTCCGAGCGCCGCCAGTATTTCGGTGAGACCGATGACACCGTGAACCTGCGACTCAAAGCCGCACTCGAATCCGGCCTTATTCCCATCTGCTGCGTCGGCGAGGTGCTCGAAGAGCGCGAGGCCGGACTCACCGACGACGTACTGCGCCGCCAGTGCGTTCGCGCCTTTCATGCTATCTCGTCGAAGAAAGCGGCCAAATTAGTCGTTGCCTACGAACCGGTATGGGCCATCGGTACTGGCAAGACCGCCACTCCAGAATTGGCCGCCGAAGCACACGCCGTAATCCGCCGCGCAGCAGCGGAAATATTCGGAGAACCATTCGCTTCCCAGCTGCGCATTCTCTACGGAGGCTCAGTCAAGCCCGAAAATGCCTCTGCACTCATGGCGCAAGAAGAAATCGACGGAGCCCTGGTCGGCGGCGCTTCGCTGGAAGCGAAGTCATTTGCTGCCATTGTGAAGTACTAATGCCAAGTCACCTGGCTTCGCCGACGCACCCATCCCAAACCTTTCCCCCGCTCACTACATCTGCTAATCTTCCTGTTCGCAATGCTACGACTTCAGGAAAGAGCGTAGTAGATGACTGAAACCAAGCGCCCCGAACCCAGCCGCTTCTACCGCTGGCTGGTCCTCATCTTTGTCAGCCTCGCCATGTTTGGCAGTTATTACGCCTACGATGCGCTCAGCCCCCTAGCCGACGTGCTGAAACAGCAGCTTAAGTTTTCGGATGTGGACATCGGATTCTTGCAGTTCATGTACAGCTTTCCCAACATTTTTACTGTGGTGATCGGGGGCTTCATTATCGATCGCATGGGGTTGCGCAAGTCGCTGATGATTTTCGCGGTGCTCTCTTTTATTGGGCCGGGGGTGACGGCGGCGACTGGACACCTCCCCATAATGGCGACTGGCCGGCTTATTTTTGGGATGGGAGCGGAGTCGCTAAATGTTGCAGTCACGACGGCATTGGCACGATGGTTTCGGGGGAAAGAACTCAGCTTCGCTTTCGGATTGAATTTGACCGCGTCGCGTCTGGGGACGTTTGCGGCGCTGAACTCTCCCACATGGGCAAGATCGGCATATGCGACCTGGCAAGGACCTTTCCTGATTGCGGTAGGTTTTTCGGTGCTCTGCGTGGTGGGAGCGGCGGTTTATTGGCTGATGGAGGATAGAGCGGAAAAGAATTACAGTCTGGGCGAGGTTTCCACCGATAAGGTTGTGTTTAGCGACCTATGGAAATTCGGCACAAGCTATTGGCTGATTGTCGCGTTGTGCGTGGTTTTTTATTCCGCGATCTTTCCTTTTCAGACGTTTGCTGTGAAGTTCTTCATTGAGGCGCACCATACGTCGCGTGAATTTGGCGGCTTCCTTTCGAGCATGTTGACGCTGTTTGCCATGATCGCGACTCCGCTGTTTGGCTTGTGGGTGGATCGCGTGGGAAAACGCGCCTTCCTGATGATGATTGGATCGTCACTTCTGATTCCCGTGTACCTGATGATGGCGTATACGCAGGTGAATTTATATATACCGATGGCAATGATGGGTGTTGCCTTTTCTCTTATTCCGGCAGTGATGTGGCCGTCGGTAGCTTACATCGTTGGCCAATCCAAACTGGGGACGGCTTACGGGTTGATGACGATGCTTCAAAACATTGGCTTCGGAGGATTCAACCTGCTGATCGGATGGGCGAATACCTATAGCCATGCGGACGCCTCCAATCCTGGAGGATACCGGCTTGGCATGTGGATTTTCTCTGTTCTGGGGCTGCTTGGCGTGCTTTTCGCATTTCTGCTGCATCAGCGGGAGATTGGGCCGCATGGTCACGGCCTAGAG
This sequence comes from Candidatus Sulfotelmatobacter sp., assembly GCA_030049565.1. Taxonomy (GTDB): domain Bacteria; phylum Acidobacteriota; class Terriglobia; order Terriglobales; family Acidobacteriaceae; genus Sulfotelmatobacter. Next base: position 1,275 of record JASIKQ010000512.1, on the reverse strand, counting down.
ACAATTACCACCGCCAAACCGGCCACGGCCGCTGCGGGATAGCTGCGAACTACCAAATTGCGGAGCCCGCGACTCTTCGTCTCCCATCGGGTTTGAATGTTAGAGTGCGCAGTTGTTCCAAGCCCGCGAAGCTAAAAGGTTTCTGAAGGCATTCCGGGCGGTTGCTGAAGGCGCCGACTGCATCCGAAGATCGGTAGATTCGATCTAATAAATGGAAACAGCTGGGTTTCTTCGGTTCGCACCAAAGTCACGCAAACAGTACAACATAAACTACTTATGCCGCATCCCAAAGAGTGCGGCCGGAAAAGCCAGCTTGACCGAGCCACGACAGCAATCCGGTAGGGATTTTAGCGAAGCCGAGGCTATCGACCGGGCCAAGCACGGGGACGCAGAAGCGTTCCAGGCGCTCTATGACAAGCACAAACGGCGAGTTTACTCGCTGTGTCTGCGCATGACCGCAAACACCGCGGAAGCCGAAGACTTGGCCCAGGAAGCCTTCTTACAGCTTTATCGCAAGATCGCAACTTTTCGCGGCGAGTCTGCGTTTTCTACCTGGCTGCATCGGCTTTCGGTCAACGTCGTGCTCATGCATTTGCGGAAGAAATCACTTCCTATGGTTTCGCTCGAAGAAACCACGCAGGGGACGGAAGATGACTCGCCCAAAAAGGACTTCGGCGCCGACGATGTGGCGCTGGCTGGCTCCATCGATCGCATGCAATTGCAGCGTGCCGTCGAGAGCCTGCCTCCCGGTTATAGAATGATTTTTATTCTTCACGATGTCGAAGGTTACGAGCATAATGAAATCGCCAAAATCGTCGGATGCTCGATTGGCAACAGCAAGTCCCAGTTGCACAAGGCGCGCATGAAGTTGCGCGATCTGCTGCGGGCGGATAGAGCCGAAAAGGCCGGCCGCTCTCGGGCAGGGTAGTTAAGAAGGATGGTAAGCAATAATTTGCACGAAGTTGGCTTGTGGCAGGAACAGTTCGTCGTTCCTCACGCCAGAGAAGCTTCAACCTAGCAGGGGCGTTAGAACTGCGGTGCAGCAGCGCCGCAGCAGGACTCGGGAGAGGTTATGAATTGCGTTGAGCTGCAACAGAGCTTGGCGGAAGTCGAGGATGCCAGCACAGCCGAACAGAGAGCTCATCTCAGAACTTGCCCGGCGTGCTCGGCATTGCTAAAGGAATTGAATCTGATCGTCGCCGCCGCCGGCGACCTGCGGTCTGCGGACGAACCCAGTCCCAGAGTGTGGAATTCCATTGAAGCGGCTTTGCGGCG
>JASIKQ010000511.1 GCA_030049565.1 Candidatus Sulfotelmatobacter sp. | reverse complement strand
AACAGCGAAAGCCTGAAAGAACGGCCATTCTAGCAAGAAAAGTGGGCTGGGTACAGTTTAATGGAGTGGCGGTGCTGTCTGAAAAGTGCGTTGAGGTTTGGATTGCCATACCTCAGCCGGCCGGCCCAGGTGAGATCAATCTGGCTTGTAGGAGTAACAATACAGCAGTCAGCCAGAACACTGCCGCCATAGTCAGTCCCGCGCACAGCAGCCGCATGCCAGCGTCCCGGATCAATGAACACCCGAGCACACCGAGGACAGAGAGCCCTCCCGTCCAATAGTAAAGCGGCACTTCAAATACGTGCGCCCCAACGGGATGAAATGCAGGCCGACGATAACGGCGACCGCAATCGGAATCCAAATACTCAGGCCAAAGCGCGCCAGCAGCGTCGCGCATAGCCATATCAACCCACTTTCAATTCCAAATATGATTCCAAAGAACAAGCCGGCACGCTTTCCTTTGGCGGTTGCGACCGGATCATCGATCTTCGGAACGTTTCTTAAGGCCCTGACACGCATGAGGCACAGCGCGAGCAATATGATGGTCGCCGTGGACCCCGCCGGAATCGACCAGACGGGGTGCGGGGGCCAAAGCGCAAGCGCTACGATGCACCACGCTGAACCGAAAATCGTGAGGATAGCCGCCCCTGCGACGCTGCCACGGACATGCGCTACGGTCGGCATGCCCTCATGATAACGATTGGACCGCAGGGGCGCACAGGCAAAGTTTCCGCCCACGCGCTTTTCGGCCACCACCGGAGTGGCGGTTCAGTTTGACGAAATCATGCCGAGCCATTACTCGAAGCCCATTCCGACGTCCAGCCCCGGGCTCAAATAGCACAGCCAAACCAACCCCCGCCAATCTGTCTCTGCCTGCCGGCATCGAATGCAGGCCAAAGCCGAATATGCAAAGCTGCAATAGCTTATCGATGGTGGGAAACAGTCATTCCAAATTTCTGTTTACCGACTATGGCGGGAAAAATCTGCGAAGCGGCTAATAGCTAGTGTCTAATCGCGATAGGTAGAAGCCGCCTCAAGCCCAGTAAGTCCGGTCCAGCGACCGGTACTGAATGGCTTCGGCAATATGCTTCGGCTCGATGGCCGCGGCTTCTTCCATGTCGGCAATGGTGCGGGCAACTTTCAGGATGCGGTCGTGGGCGCGGGCGCTCAGTCCCTGCTGGGTCATGGCGCGTTCGAGCAGGCGTTCGCAGTCGGAGGAAAGATCGCAGAATTGGCGGATGTGCCGCGACGACATCTGCGCGTTGCAATAGATCATATGCCGCGCGGCGGCGAAGCGGGCGAGCTGTAGGCGCCGCGTGCGCACGACCCGCTCCCGGATTCTTGCCGAGCCTTCGGGTTCGGCGGTCGAGCGCATCTCTTTATAGTTCACCGCGGGCACGTCGATGTGAATGTCGATGCGGTCCATCAGCGGCCCGGAAATTTTCGAGATGTAGCGCTGAATCATGGGTGTGGTGCATTGGCACTCGCGGGTGCGGTCGTTGTGAAATCCGCACGGGCAGGGATTCATTGCGGCCGCGAGCATGAAGCGCGCGGGGAAGGTCAGAGCCATCGATGCGCGCGCGATGGTGACCGAACCATCTTCCAGTGGCTGGCGCAAAACTTCGAGCACGTTGCGAGGAAATTCAGGAAGCTCGTCGAGGAAGAGCAGGCCGTTGTGCGAGAGCGAGACTTCGCCGGGGCGGGGAACGATGCCTCCGCCGATCAGGCCGGCGTCGGAGATCGTGTGGTGCGGGGCGCGGTAGGGGCGCGTGCCGACAAGCCCGGTGCCGGGATCAAGCACGCCCGCGACGCTGTGAATTTTGGTGGTTTCGAGAGCTTCTTCGAAGGTGAGTGGGGGAAGAATGGTAGGCATGCGTTTCGCCAGCATGGTTTTGCCGGAGCCGGGTGGGCCGATCATTAATATGTTATGGCCGCCGGCGCAGGCGATCTCAATGGCGCGCTTCGCGGTTTGCTGACCGCGCACATCTTTGAAGTCGACCAGGAATTCCTGCGACTCGCGCAGCAGGGCATCGCCGTCGGCTTTGAGTGGAACGATGCCGTTGCCGGAGTTGACGAAGTGAATCACATCGAGCAGGGAACGTACGGGGTAGACATCCACTCCGCCGACCATCGCCGCCTCGCGGGCATTGGTCTCGGGGACAACCACGCGAGAAATTTTGCGGCAGCGGGCTTCGAGCGCGATCGGCAGCGTGCCGCGAATGCCGCGGACTCCGCCGTCGAGGGAAAGCTCACCGATGAAAAGGCAGTCGGGAATTTCCTTCTTTGTGAGCCCACCATAAGCACCGACGATGCCGAGCGCCATGGGAAGATCGAATCCCGACCCTTCTTTTTTTATGTCGGCGGGCGCGAGGTTGATGGTGATGTGCGTAGGAGGAATGTCGTACCCACAATTCTTCAGCGCGGCGCGGACACGGTCGCGGCTTTCGCGCACGGCGGCATCGGGCAGGCCGACGGTGTGGAAGTGGTCCTGATCGCACTTGATGCCGGAGCAGTCGACCTCCACCTGAATAATGTTGGCGTCGATGCCGTAAACGGCGGCGCTGAGGGTTTTGTAGAGCATGAGGCTTCCGGACGGGAACTTCGTGGACTTCGCACACGAACGCCTGATCCGGGAATTTGCAAAGATTACGCTTTCGAGATGAGCGCAAGCTGTGAGAGTTGTCACAGGATGGGCTGTGGATTTCTGCGGCGAGATTCCCAGAATGGGATTTTCTGTTTTGCCCGATCCGGTCAGAACTTGGCTGCAGCGGCGGTTGCCGTGGGATGCAGAGCGACGATCTTTTCCATCCCGGTCATTCTCAATACGTTCTCGACGTGGCCGCTGGCCGCCGCCAGTCGCAGTTCGCCGCCCGCGTTCTTCACGTTCGCCGCCGACATCACAATGATGCCGACTCCTGTGCTGTCAATCTGGGTCACACCACCAAGATCAAGAATGATTTTCTTTTGTTCCTCGCGCACAAGGTTTTCGGCAGTCCACTCTAACTGTTTGCTGTCGCGCCCCAGAGTGATTCTGCCGGCGATTTCGAGAACTACGATGTCAGGTTCTACACGGCGAGTTTTTATTTCTATCATGAGGCAGGCCCCGTTGATCACAGCTTCGAAATGCGCGCCCAAGGCTACGCACGCTATCGCCCACGCTAACAGTTTTTTCCGCGAAATGAATCAGTCCGGCGTCACGCCCAGCATGTCGTCGTGACCTTCAAAAATTGCCGCCAGCTTGGTGAGCCGGAACAATTCTTTGAGACGTTGATTCAGGTTAATCAGCTTAAGTTCGCAATTTTGTCTCTTCGCCGTCAGGTAGATGCTGACCAAAACGCCCAGGCCGGAACTATCCATGTAGCTGGCGTTGGTAAGGTCAAGAACAACGCGCTTTGTCCCCGGGATCAGGTTGCGCACTGTGCTGCGGAGGTCTGGCGCCGTCGTGAAAACGATTTTGCCGTTGCAGCGGACGAATGTTTCCGCTGGACTCTTGACAATCTCGAAGGTCAACTCGGGAACGGGAATGGGATTTGCGGCCATATCGGCCTCCTTGCGAAAAAAAATCGAGCGCGGAATCACCCAGACTGTCTTCGCTCCG
>JASIKQ010000054.1 GCA_030049565.1 Candidatus Sulfotelmatobacter sp. | reverse complement strand
CTGTCCAAACGCGTCATAGAGCGCGTTGTCGATATCTTGCGCCGCGACTCCCAGCCGGCAGGCGGTATCGCGGTCGATGACCAGCTGTGCCTGCAACCCCTTATCCTGCTGGTCGGTGTTTACGTCGCGCAGTTCCGGTATCTTGCGCATCTTTTCCAGCAACTGCGGCGCCCACGTGTTCAGCTCATTTAAGTCTTCGCCCTGCAAGGTGTATTGATACTGCGCGTTGGCGTAGCGCCCGCCGATGGTTAGGTCCTGATACGACTGCAAATAGAGCGTAGCTCCCGGCACCACTGCCAGCTTGCTCCGCAAACGGTTGATCACATCATCAGCCGTCACGTAATGACACGGCTCCCAGAAATGCTGCCTGCGGCATTCGCCGCGTTGCTCGAGCGGCTTCATCATAATGAAAAACCGCCCCTGGTTCGAAACTGTATTTCCACCAGCGAAGCCCACAACCGAACTTACCGCGGGATCAGTCAGCACGATCTTCACGTAGCGTTCCATCTTGCTGCGCATGGCCTGGAACGAAATATCTTGTGCCGCTTGCACGGAACCACCGATGCGTCCTGTATCCTGCTGTGGAAAGAAACCTTTCGGAACAACGATGTAAAGGTAAACGCTCAGACATGCGACCAGAATAGTGACGACAAGCACAAAAAACTGGTGCTTGAGTACCCACTTCAGCGAATGGCGGTAGGTCGCCAGGCTGGTATTAAAACCCCATTCGCTGATGCGATAAAGCCGATTGTGTTTCTGTTCTTTCACCGCCGGCCGCAGGAACTTCGCGCACATCGTCGGCGTGGTGGTCAGCGAAACAATCAGTGAAACGCCGATCGCTACGCTCAACGTGATGGCAAATTCGCGAAACAGCCGACCGACAATTCCGCCCATCAGCAGCAACGGAATAAACACCGCGACCAGCGACGTGCTCATCGAGACCACGGTAAAGCCGATTTCCGCAGCTCCCTTGAATGCCGCAGTCACGGCATCCATCCCCCGCTCCACGTAGCGCGTTATGTTTTCCAGTACCACGATCGCGTCATCGACCACGAATCCCGTCGAGATCGCCAGCGCCATCAGCGACAAGTTGTCTAAGCTGTAGTCCAACAGGTACATGCATCCGAAAGTACCCACCAATGAAAGTGGAACCGCGATGCTGGGAATAATGGTGGCGCGCACCGTCCGCAAAAACGCGAACACCACCAGGATCACTAGAATGATCGACATCATGAGGGTGAACTCAATGTCCTTCACCGAGGCCCGCACCGTCACCGTTCGATCCATCGCGATCGAAAGATGAATTGCCGGCGAAATCGACGATTGCAGGTACGGCATCAGTGAAATCACGCGGTCGACCGTCTCGATAATGTTTGCCCCCGGCTGGCGAAAAACAATAATCAGGACGCTGGGTTTGCCATTGGCCAATCCGATGTTGCGCACATCGGAGACCGAATCCTCCACGTCGGCCACGTCTCCCAGCCGGACCGGCGCGCCATTTCGGTAGGCGACAATCAGCGGCCGGTACTGATCCGCCGTAAACAGTTGATCGGTGTCGTTGAACATCTGCGACCGGGTCCCGTCCTCGACCTGCCCCTTAGCCTGGTTCGAGTTGGCGTAGTTGAGCGCGTTGCGCACCGTATCTAATCCAACGCCCAGTTTGTTCAGCAGCATGGGATTCACTTCCGCGCGCACCGCCGGTTGCGCTGCACCGCCCACGAAGACCTGTCCCACTCCGCTCACCTGCGAAAGTTTTTGCGAAAGAATCGAGTCGGCCGCATCGTACATCTGCGGCACTGTCTGCGTGTCGGAAGTGAGCGCCAGAATCAAAATGGGCGCGTCTGCCGGATTCGCTTTGCGATATGTCGGATTGCTCGGCAGATTGGCGGGAAGCTGGCTGCGCGCCGCGTTGATCGCCGCCTGCACGTCGCGCCCGGCGGCATCAATGTTCCGATTCAAATCAAATTGCAGAACAATACTGGTCGAGCCAAGCTGGCTCGTCGAAGTCATCTGATTGACGGCGGAAATGCGCCCGAACTGCCGCTCCAGTGGCGTAGCAACGGCCGATGCCATGGTCTGCGGATCCGCTCCCGGCAGGCTCGCGCCCACGCCGATTACCGGAAAATCTACCTTCGGCAGCGACGCTACCGGCAGGTAATTGAAGGCAAGAATCCCCGAGAGCAGCAGCGCCGCCGCCAACAACGACGTCCCAATCGGTCGCCGTATAAATGGAGCCGAAATACTCATCGCTCAGGCTAAATACTCATTACCCGAAGCCGAAGACTTGGCGTCGCGGAAACGCCCGTTCCCAAGCTGCGGATGATGAACGTGGGGATGCTTCGACTGCGGTTGAGCTTCGCTTCGCGAAGCCCATCTTGGCTCAGCATGACAAAGCGTCAAAGGAGCGAAACTCAACGATGAAGCATCGCACGATCTAGTCGCCCATGCCCTCCTGAGGAATCACATTTCCAATCCTGTACTTCTCAAAGCGGTGCGCCAGCCGGTCGAACCACAAATAAACCACCGGGGTCGTGTACAAAGTCAGTAACTGGCTCAACAACAACCCGCCCACAATCGTGATACCCAGCGGCCGCCGCAATTCCGCCCCGGTCCCCGATCCCAGCGCCAGTGGCAAGCCGCCGAGCAGGGCCGCCATCGTGGTCATCATGATGGGACGGAAGCGCAGCAGACAGGCTTGAAAAATCGCCTCTTCCGGTGGTTTGTGTTCCACGCGCTCGGCTTCCAGCGCAAAGTCGATCATCATGATGGCATTCTTCTTCACGATGCCGATCAGCAAAATGATTCCAATCAGCGCCACGACGGTCAGATCGTTGCGGGTAAGCTGCAACGCGAGAATTGCTCCCACGCCGGCCGAGGGCAAAGTGGAAAGAATCGTAATCGGGTGAATGTAACTCTCGTAGAGAACTCCCAGCACGATGTACACGGTGATGATCGCTGCCAGGATCAAAAACGGCTCGGTCGAAAGCGAATTCTGAAAGGCCGCCGCCGTTCCTTGAAATGCCGCGTGAATGCTGGGCGGAAGTTGAATCTCTTTTTCTGCCTGCTGGATCGCCGTCGTAGCCTGGCCGAGCGAGGCCCCGGGCGCAAGGTTGAATGACAGCGTGACCACCGGGAACTGCCCCTGATGGTTCACGGCCAGCGGCGTGCTCATCGAACGCATGTGCGTAAACGCCGTGATCGGAACTGGCGAGCCGCTGGTCGTCGACGTGGCCGCATTCGCCGTGGGTGCTCCACCGGCAGCAACCGTACTGGCGGGCCGAACATAGATGTTGTCGATCGCATCCGGCGTCTGCGCAAAGCTGGGCAGAACTTCCAACACGACGTGATACTGATTCAACTGCGTGAATATGATCGATACCAGCCGCTGCCCGAATGCGTCGTAGAGCGTGTTGTCGATAGCTGATGGCAATATCCCCATGCGCGACGCGGTATCGCGATCGATGATGATATTGGTGCGCAGCCCCCCGTTAAGCTGATCTGTTGCCACATCCCGCAGTATCGGCGAAGCCCGCAACTTTTCCACCAGCCTCGGAGTCCATTGTGCTAGTTCCCGCGCATCTGCATCTTCGATCGAGTATTGGAACTGCGTGCGGCTCACGCGGTCTTCTACCGTCAAATCCTGCACCGGCTGCATGTAGAGCGTGATGCCGTTCACCTTCGCGAGTTCGGGTTGCAGCCGGCGAATAATTGCCGAGGCGTCGTCATCGCGCTCGTCGCGCGACTTCAGATTGATCTGAATGCGTCCGCTGTTTAGCGTGTAGTTCGTGCCGTCGACGCCAATAAACGATGACAGGCTCTCGACATCCTTGTCCTTCAGAATTACCTTCGCCAGTTCCTGCTGGCGCTGTGCCATCGCATCGAAAGACACATCATCCGGCGCTTCTGAAATTCCCAGTATCACGCCCGTATCCTGGACCGGGAAAAACCCCTTGGGCACGATTACGTACATAATCAATGTAAGAACCAGGGTTCCAAACGTCACCAGCAGGGTCGCCGTCTGGTGCTTCAAAACCCATTTCACCGTACGCCCATAGAAGGCAATCACGCGGTTGTAAAAATCTTCGGTGACTTCGTAAAAACGTCCCTGCTCTCCCTCTGCCCGATGCCGGAGCAGCTTGGCGCACATCATGGGCGTCAGGCTCAGCGAAACTCCCGCTGACACCAGAATCGTCACCGCCAATGTGACGGCAAACTCGCGAAACAGCCGGCCAACAATGTCTCCCATGAACAGGAGTGGGATGAGCACCGCAATCAGCGACACGGTCAGCGAAACAATCGTGAACCCAATCTGTCCCGATCCCTTCAGCGCCGCGTCCAGCGGCGAATCTCCCGCTTCCAGGAAGCGGTCGATGTTTTCGATCATGACAATCGCGTCATCGACCACGAATCCAGTCGAAATCGTCAATGCCATCAGCGTGAGATTGTTCAGGCTGTAGCCCAGCAGGTACATCA
>JASIKQ010000510.1 GCA_030049565.1 Candidatus Sulfotelmatobacter sp. | reverse complement strand
CTTTCTCGTTCGACTTGCATGTGTTAGGCACGCCGCCAGCGTTGATTCTGAGCCAGGATCAAACTCTCGTTTGAAACCTGATGTCTGCCGACGGGTAGAAGGCAGACTGAACCAGCTTCTAGCTCTTAGCCCCTAGCTTCTAGCTAAAAACCAAGAACCCAAAGCGGTTCGCCACTCTCGCGCTCGAAAGGCGGAGTGGCACATCTTGTGAGATCGCTCGGACTTGCGCCCGAATTCGTCTCTCACGACTGGCACGTTCAACCTAGTTGTCAAAGACCGAACCGCACTCCGCCTGAGCGGTGCGTTCGGTACAGGACGGAGACACAAGAGCACCTCCGACTGTCCTCGAAACCCTACAAACATACCGTGCGGCGGAAAAGGCTGTCAACGCTCGCGGCGCACAGGATTTCCAAGCGATTTCCACAATGGGAATGATTCGGAGGCCAGTCAATCACCTGAGATGTCATTCCGAACCGATCCGAAGGATCGGTGAGGAGCCTGCTTTTGCGCTGTCAGCGACGCTAACGCACGCGCAACGGTATCCTCTTCCGCCTGCAAAGCGGCGCTCTTTTTGACACGCGCCAGAAACGGAAGAATAGAACTTAGGAAAAGATCTTGCTTTGGAGGTCCTTGCTTTGAAGGCACCCTTCGGAGCAGCCGCACGCCGACGAAGGCGATACTCAGGGCTCCGAATCAAGTCCCGTGGCCGGGACAATTAAGGGCGAAACGCCCTTTCCAATGTTAGATGCCGGACGGCGACGAGAGTTGCGACAATTTCGCCCGGCTAGCCACACACTGCTCTCGGTGTACTGTTTATAGCAGAAAGGGGACATTTTGCGCAAGGGGAAGTTTACAAAGTTGGTTCCTGCTCAGGCGTGCTTCACCTCCCGCAGCCTGGGTGCCCCATCCTTTCGCGCTTTTTGCGAAAGGGTGGGCAGGCGTATCGAGGCGCACGGAAGGTTCTCCCAAAACGAAACCCACCCAGAAATAAATGTTTCGATTCCGTGACCCGACCACCCGCTCGAAACTATCCTCCTCCTCATGCCCACAGGCCTGCACCGCTACTACGGCCCAAACGACATGCACTTCATCACGTGCAGTTGTTTCCGCCGCCGCGCCTTGCTCGCCAATTCAGCACATAGAACGATGTTCCTCCAAATTCTCGAAGAAGTCCGCCAAACCTATCAGTTCGTAGCAGCCGCCTACGTCGTAATGCCCGAACACTTCCATCTGTTGGTAACCGAGCCCGAGCGCAACGATCTCTCCCGCGCCATGCAGGTGCTCAAGCAGCGTACAGCGCACCGGCTGCTCGAAGAACTCCGCGGTTCGTCGGGGCTTGACGAAGACCATTTCTGGCAACGGCGGTTTTACGACTTCAGCGTCTGGAGCGCAGCCAAGCACAGCGCGAAGGTCCACTACATTCATCTCAATCCCGTGCGGCGCGGGCTTGTGGCCGAGCCGGAGCGGTGGCTCTGGAGCAGCTTCCGGGCGGGTGGCCCACCCTTTGGTTCTCCCGATTTCACCACCACCGTGGGTGCCCCACCCTTGCGTTCTTTGCAAGGGTGGGAACCTCGGACCTAAATCTATCGGCTTGAGGAATTGAGGTCCGGTGCCTCCCACCCTTTCGCGAAAAACGCGAAAGGATGGGGCACCCTCTGGGTGAATAGCGCAAACCAAAAACACGGCGAGAAGGATGGGGCGCCCGCCGGACCCTTCGGTCGCTAGGCTCACTCAGGGCAGGCTCTCGAGGGCGGCTGTCCCTACATGGTTCGTTACAGGCTCGAAACCTTCTCCGCGATCAGCTTGCTGATCTTCTCCACAAACTCTGCCGCAAGCATGTCTTCCGTTTTTTCTTTCCCTCGCGTACGCACGTGCACTCTTCCGGCGAAGGCTGTCGTCTACTCCAGCGACTTCGGTTCCGACTTGTTCTTCGGCGATTTCTTATCCAGAAGCGAGACCAACTCGCTCGCGCACTGCGGAATTCCTACTTTGTGTTCGACGATGATCTCTTTTGCCGTCAGTTTCTGGCCATAAAGCTTTTCGTTGGCGCTGCCATCGGAGCGCAGGGTCGAGCCTTCGAGAGAGATTCCGGCGAACAGGCCCTTATTGCGCGAATAAGAGAGGATTTCTGCGTTCATCACGATATCGGTGGCACCTTCGGCTGTGCGGCCCTTGGGACCGGCCGCGGCGGAAGCATCGGCGCCGAGCTTCACTTTGCTCGAAAGCAGCGACCGCGCTCCCTTGGGATTCATCACCAGCAGAACGAAATCGGTGGCCTCGCCGCCGAGCTGAAACCCGATGCTGACGCCTTCCAGCGCATAGAGAGCCGGCGGACCCCAGGGTCCGGTGTAGTGCTCGCCACCGCGGCACAGCATGAGGCCGCGGCCGTAGCTGCCGCCGATGCCGAACGCTCCTTTTTTCACCGAGGGCAGCACCACGACGCATTCGGCTTTATCAAGCAGGTCTTGAGGAATGTCCTCGGGGATGTTCAGAATTTCTTTCATCACTTCGCCGGCTTCTTTGCAGCGATCGACTTCGTGTTCGTCATTCGCGGCAAAAGAGGTGGAAGGAACCAGGCAAAGTGTCAGGAGGCAGGCGGCAATCTTATTGGGCTTCATTTGGGTAAGCTTCATTTGGCTTGCTCCGAGGTGATTTGTCGTTTCATGCAAATCGTTTTTGTGCAAATCGTTTTTAAGCAAATCTAGGAGTTGGGTATGGCTAATCATCTTAGAACTTTCCCGG
>JASIKQ010000509.1 GCA_030049565.1 Candidatus Sulfotelmatobacter sp. | reverse complement strand
CTGATTAAGTCGCCGAAGGTCTACTTGGGTGACTCGGGACTCGCCTGTTACCTTCTCGGTTTGACATCTGTGGCCGAGCTTGAGCGCTCGCCATTCCTTGGAGCTTTATTCGAAGGCTTCGTCGCGTCGGAGATACTCAAGAGTCAGGCCGACCGTGGAATGCGCAAGGAGCTCTACTTTTTTCGCGATCAGCAGGGTTTGGAAGTGGATTTTCTTGTTCCGCGCCCCAATGCCAAGCTGTGGCTGGTAGAGGCGAAAGCCGCGAAGACTGTTCGTCCCCCGATGGCGTCGCCCTTGACTTCTCTTCAGCGCGCGCTGAAAAAACGAGCAGGAAGATTGATCGTGGTCCATCGGAAGTCCCGGCTCCAGGTTGCTACCGCAGCGATCGCTAGCGGGGTTGAGGCGCTGGACCTAGAGCAATTTGTCGGAGAGCTTATGCATACCTGAATTGCCGTAGTCAACGGCGGTATCAACGGGAGGCAACGGGACTTTTTTTATTAAGACATAACGCCTTATCCTTTAATAACGTGACCGCTTGTTAAAGGAATCCTACAAAAGCGGGGCCAAATTAGGGCGATTATTTACTTGACTCGCCCGTAGGTTTATGGCATTATGTCCTTGAGGTTGAAGGACATGAACGACGAACCGAAGAGCCTACAGCAAGCCATCCTGTACTTCTCGAATCCTGACAACTGCATTTCCTATCTAGCCGCACGGCGCTGGCCGGACGGCAAAGTCATTTGCCCGATCTGCGATTCCGATAGCGTGAGTGCATTCAATCCCAAGCGCAAGACTTGGAAGTGCGCGAAGCATCACCCCAAGCGCGAGTTCTCTGTGAAGGTTGGAAGCCTGTGCGAGGATTCCGCCATCGGCCTTGACAAGTGGCTTACTGCGATCTGGTTGCTCACCAACTGCAAAAACGGAATCAGCAGTTGCGAAGTCGCCAGCCATTTGAAAGTGACTCAGAAAACCGCGTGGTTCATGATGCACCGCATTCGTATCGCCATGCAGGACGAAGGCTTTGGCAAACTCAACGGCCATGTCGAAGTGGACGAAACTTTCATCGGAGGCAAAGCCCGGAACATGCACCTTGACAAGCGCGAACGTCGCATCACTGGTACTGGCGGAAAAGACAAGACCATCGTGTTCGGCGCGTTGGAACGTGGCGGAAAGGTTCGCACTGCGATTCTCTCCGACCGCAAGCGTGCGGCCATCGAAACCGAAGTGAAGGCCCATGTCGAAGCAGGTTCCGCGCTCTACTCCGATGCTCTCAAGTCCTACGATGGACTGGCCGTGCAATACGCGCACCAAGTTATCGACCACGCCGAGAAATACGTAGACGGGCAGGTTCACACTAACGGCCTTGAGAACTTTTGGAGTTTGCTCAAGCGCGGCATCTCCGGAACCTACGTGAGTGTTGAGCCATTCCATCTGTTTCGCTATCTCGATGAGCAAGTGTTTCGCTACAACAGTCGCGGCAACCGGGAGCACAAAGTCACTCCCGCAGATCGTTTCAGCATGGTCGTTTCCAAACTTTTCGGAAAGCGCCTGACCTTCGCACAGTTGACTGGAAAGTTGTGTGAAACGTCCGCATTCTAATCCTTATCGCCTGAAACGCGGAAAGCGAAAAAGGCCTCAATGAATTGCTGGGGTGTAACAATCAATATAGCTGCCACCTCGCGCACAGTTCGTTCTATGTCCCCAACAGCACTCATACACGTATTCATTGTGTGGCAAGATTCGGATCGCTTTCTCTCCCACATGGTTTCCTTTTCGCGTAATGCGCGCTTCTGCTCGGAACTCCGTCTGATTTCCTGTCGTTTGATAGACAGCGCCAGGATGCGTCAGTACGTGCTCATAGGCTGCTAAGAACGACAGGGGATTATCTACGTTGCCAGCATGGCTGCCGATGGTGGCCTTCGTCATCGTGCATCCTTCTGTAATCCTGCGCGATTGCCAGCACGCTTCTCTCTCGCCCGCTTGCGCCTTCGTTGATACAGTTTTTCGCGCCGCTCAATCTCGGCCTTGGGCACGGAGAACACTTTCCGCACTACGGCATCGAATTTTTCAAACTCAGTTGTCATTATGCTGCCCTTTGTTCAAAGTGTGCGCCTTGGCACAGCCTCAGCAAACGTGGCTTATCCCATGTCGATCTATCGAGCGGAACAGGGGTAAGCGCCTGTAATGATTTTCTCGCTATTCTCGGCCTTCCGTTCACGATGTTGAATGCTACCTTTCTCGCCTCGTAAGCGAGGTAGTCTGCCGCTTGTAATTGAACAATCGCACGTCTGCCTTCCGGCCATTGTTTGCTGGGTTGCTCATCTCGGCTCGGTTTAAATGCCGGAGAAGGCAAGAATGGAGGTAACGCTTGCGTTGCTGCAACTAGTCCCGGCTTGTCAGGGCCGCCATCCTCAAAAACATATTCAATGTCCAGCGATTGTGTCTTGGGGTTTCGCGCCCAATTGTTTGCTACTCCAATGCAGGCCCGCCCGGCCAGTGCGTATGGGGAATTAAACCTCTCCCGCATCGCGTACATTGCATCTATCTCGTCAAACTCTTTGCAATTGACAAACGAAATAAAAGCGCGTTTCGTGTGCGCCGCAATGATCTCCGCCGCCATCCCAAGAAACCGAACACGTTTTGGCTCATCGTCTCTCCATGTCGCATAACACTTTTTGCTGTGAGAGAACTCTTTCATGTGCAGATAGGGGACGTTGAACTTTGCCAAGAACAGTTTCCAGTCAATCTCAAATCGCTCCCATGCTTCTACGCTGGCAACGTACCCCGCTACAAACATGTAGCCGAGGTCGTCTCCGCCCGCTTCGTTAAAGTAAGCAGTGAACATTGCAAATAGAGTCTGTGGGCTGTATCGCTGCCCTAACAGCGACCGCCCTAGATGTTCCAAACGACTATACTGTCGCACTGGGAATTACCAAAACCTTTCCCAGCGATTCTTACTTTGCTCAGGATGCGCTCACGCGCATGGGCGAGTCAAGTAAATAATCGCCCAAATTAGACCGGCACCATTTTGGCTCCCTTCACTCATTCCAATCTCACATTGATCCCAGTAGTGGCTAACACATATTCGAACTCCTTAAACAGTTCTTTGCCGCATATAGGCTCACCGTTCGGGTCACACGAAAGGACATTCCCAGTGCGAGGGTCTATCGCTACATGGCAGTTCTTAGGACCGAAACATTTGGCCATCCCGTAGGTGCTCGTGACTGACACGGAATTGTTGTGTTCTTCGCATGCCATTTGGATGATTAGTACCGTGTCCATTTTGCCATTGTCGCTGAGATCCCGAATCAACTCATGTCGCTGTGAGGTGGAGATAGCGTCTTTGAAAGAAGAAAACAAAACCGAGGCGAGTTTTCCATCACAGGGCCCTGCTTTGGAAAGTGCGATAAATACGGGCCTGATACCCAGCGGTACCAGATTTTCTGACGGTTGGGCCTGTGGCTGGGCTTGTGGTTGAGACGAGACGCTTGGTAAGGAATTTAATGAAGCTGTCTGCGTGGCCGGATGTGCCTCCTGCCAATTGCGAATGCGCCCCTGCACATCAGCAAGCTGAGATGGTGTGAGCACTGCTTCGACTTTGTCGCGATAGTCCTTGACAAATCCTTGTTCGAGGGATTGCGCAGCAATCGCTATCCAGAAATAGGCTTGTAGGTTGTCTTTTTCTACTCCGGCACCAGACCGATAAGCCATCCCAAGATTGTATTGAGCCTTTGCAAGGCCCTGTTCCGCAGCCTTCTGCCACCAACGAGCGGCCTCGGCGGGGTCCTTCTCGACGCCGTTTCCTAAGTTGTAAGCCTGTCCGAGGTTGTACTGAGCCGCCGCGTTGCCTTGGTCGCCTGCCTTGCGATACCAACGCAAAGCTTCGGCGGGGTCCTTTGCCACGCCGTTGCCAGAGTAGTACGCAGCCCCAAGCCAGAACTCACCGTCAGCATTGCCCTGTTCGGCGGACTTGCGCAGCCACTTGACTCCCACTGCCTCGTCCTTCGGGACTCCCGCGCCCTGAAGGTAGAACATTCCTAGGCTAAACTGGGACGCAGCGTTGCCATTTTCGGCAGCCTTGGTGTGCCATCGCAGACTTTCAGCAGGATCTTTCGGAACACCCGTTCCTAAGCCATACGCCGTTCCGAGATTGCCTTCAGCCGTTACATCACCTTGCTCGGCGGCCTTCTTCCACCAGCGGACAGCTGCGGCATCGTCTTTTGGGACACCCTGTCCACCCAAGTGACAAAGCGCCGCAAGATCCGACTGGGCCTGTACATTGCCCTGATCGGCGGCTTTCGTATACCAGCGCGCGGCTTCTGCGTCGTCTTTTGGAACACCCTGTCCCGTATGATAGGCGAGTGCGAGTTCCCGCTGGCCTTCTGGGTTACCCTGATCGGCCGCTTTCGTATACCAGCGGACGGCTGCGGAGTAGTTCTTTGGAACGCCCGCTCCAAGCGTATAAGCTGCCCCAAGATTGACTTGCGCCGCCGCATCCCCATGCTCCGCGGCCTTCTCCCACCACTGAACGGCTTGCGCCTCATCCTTCGGCACTCCTTCACCTAGGTGATACGCCTTGGCAAGGGCCAATTGCGCTTGTACATCACCGTCCTCAGCCTTGCTCTTGAGTTCGGTAATGCTTTGCGCGTACCCGAAGGGCGGTATCGCGAGCAAACAGAAAAAGGCGCACAACAAGATATGCCAAAGTGCAGTGTGCGTAAGAATTCCTGTTTTCATGGATAGCATCTACTCCTGGATGCCGAGACTTTGAGGCGTTCTGCGCCAGCTTCTTGATCGTACCTGCCACATCGTTGATCTTGAGTTCCATCAGTTCGGGGACCAGGATCATTCTCTCGCTTATCCCTGCCACTGATTTGGAAGTAAGGGGCCTCTGAAGTGATTCCGAGGTAGCATCGAAAGCCCGGATGATGTCGCTATCGTCCGGAATGGTTGCTGACATGAAAACGCGACGCTTGCATTCAGAGAAAGAAGGCAGCAGATCGACGAGGGAAAAAACGGGTGTAACTGCAACACCGTCCTTGGTGATGAAACAATGGCAATATCTGAGATTGTCGCGTAGGAAAGACCACTCAAGCTCGTATCTACCAGCAGCATTGTCACGCAGAAGGGCTTGGATCTCATCCAGTTTTTCCTGCCACGACCAATAAGGCACCTCTAGAACACTGTAGTCGCCGCCGCTCACCACGTCGTCAAATGTGCCCAGCCTTCCAGCGTCTTTGAAGGATTGGCGAAACCCTCCTGTCACGGCTGCGTAGAGATCTTCTGCATCGTCGCTTCCTTCGCGTTGCACTCGAATCGTGAATTGGTCTCGCAAGATGCCAGAGCCCACGTGAGCGTCGTCCACTACTACGCACCCGAGACCCAACACGTCTCCGCCTCGCACGCCGAACCTACTCTTTCCATTGAAGAGCGCGGCGTAAGTAGTCACCATCACGCTCTTGCCGTTGAGAAACTCTTCCGGAAAGGGCTTTTCATACGGAACGGCTGGGATGCTGTATTCAGAAGCTTTGTCGAGCGTCTGGGCTACAAGTTGTTTGTTCGGGCAGATGAAAAGTACGGGCTCAGAGGTTTCGTTGAGGGTTGACTGCGCAATCAGGAGTCCGACGAGTGTCTTTCCCCCGCCTGTGTGGAGCTTTAGCCTGGATTATTCACGAAGTCTCTAGCCAAAAGAGAAAGGATGCTCTAAAA
>JASIKQ010000053.1 GCA_030049565.1 Candidatus Sulfotelmatobacter sp. | reverse complement strand
CGGCGAGTTCCAGGCCCATGCCCGGAGTGCGAAGCCTTTCACAAAACTCACGTAAGAAGCTGAAAGCTGAGAGCTGATAGCTAAAAAGGAGTCCATCATGGCATTACTGGAGCGAGTTGCAACGTTGGTTCGGGCCAACCTCAACGACCTGATCGACAAGGCTGAAGACCCGGAGAAAATGATCAAGCAGGTGATTCTCGACATGCAGAATCAACTGCTGCAGGTGAAGACCCAGGTGGCCATTGCCATCGCTGATCAGCACCTGCTGGAGAAAAAGCAGAAAGAAAACGAGGACAAAGTCGCCGAGTGGATGCGCAAGGCTGAGCTGGCGGTCGACAAGAAACAGGACGACCTCGCCCGCGCCTCATTGCAGCGCGTGGAAAGCTACCGCGAGATGAGTGAGAGCTTCGCGCAGCAGTTGATCGATCAAAAGGCGCAGGTCGACAATTTGAAATCCGCGCTGCGCAAGCTGGAGCAAAAACTGTCCGAGGCGCAGGCCAAAGCCGATCTGCTCATCGCCCAGCATCGCCGCGCCCGCGCCGTGGGGAAAGCCAGCGACGCGCGCATGGCTATGGGCGACGGTTCGAAAGCCGCGGCCTTCGATCGCATGAAGCGCAAAGTGGTGCACTCCGAAGCGGTGAGCCAGGCCAAAGCCGAAGTCGCCGCCGACGACATGGAAGACCGCTTAGCCGCGCTGGAGAAGGAAGATCGCATTGAACAGTTGCTGGCGGAGTTGAAGGGGAAGCGGGGAGCATAGATTTTGTGTGGGGCGGACGCCTCCGTCCGCCCCGCCGGGAGGCGACAAGATCCGCCTTGCTCGACAAAGAGGTCGGTCGCCGCAAAGGGGAGGGGATTTCATGCCCGTCCATCCATTGACCCCGCACCCCGCATCTCTGTAATCTTGCATTAGCAATCTGCTGGCGCCGTGCGGCTTCGCTCCCCAGGCCCGAGAACATTCATGAAGAGGCTGGCCATCCTATTGATCCTCACCGCCATGATTGGCGGCTGCGGCAACAACTCGTCCGATGTTCAGACCGCCGCAGGCGGCGTTTGGCAGGCGCAATTGCTGGGAGGGGACAACACACCGGGATTCAGCTTTATCACTCAGTTTTCGGTAGTTGGTTCCGGGGGCACGCTGACCTTTACCAGCTTTCAATTTCTTACTCAGGGACCCTGCTTCCCCGTGAACGGGGAAACTCCCTCCGGCACGATGGCCTTGACCGTGAATACCAGCAATGATCAGGTCACGGGGCCGTTCACCTTTAGCGTAGCCGCCAATGGCAACACGCTTGCGCTGAACGGCACCGTGACCGGCACTGAGAATGGAATTTACGGGACCACGCTTTCCAACGCTACTGTCACCGGCACGTGGACTCTGACGGGCGGCGGGTCAGCGGGATGCACCAGCACGGACGGCAGCTTCACCATGACCCAGGCGGTCAGCGGCACCACTTAGAACCACTCGCTGCGATAAGCCACCCACCACGCGATATAAAGAATGGGAATGGTTGAGGCCAGCCCCCACCAGATCGGCAGCACAAGGTCGGCCAACAGGCCAAGCACCCCAAAAACCATCCAGAAAATTTTCCTCTCCATTGCACCATTGTAGGTGTTGAGCCGCCTCGCGGGAATCAGGGCTTTCGACCCAGCACTTTCGTCATCTCCAGGCTCTGCTATACAGTTGGAGCTATGAAGTTGCGCCGCATTGCCCAGGCCCTCGACGCGCGCCTCGAAGGTGATGAAGATGTTGAGCTTACCGGTGTCGCCAGCATTGCCTCGGCTTTACCCCGCGATCTGATCTTTGTAGAGGAGGAAAAATATCTACCTCGCGCGCTGGAATCCCTGGCTGCCGCGGTAATCGCAGGAGACTTTGCCGCAAAGGCACAAGGGAAGCCTTTGCTCATCTGCGCTCATCCCAAGCTGGCCTTTGCCCGCGCGGCGCAATTGATTCAGCAAGCAAACCGCAACAAAAGTGCCGGCGCCGTTCATCCCACTGCCGTTGTTTACCCCTCGGCTCGCTTGCACTCGGGTGTTTCGGTGGAAGAAGGTGCTGTTATATGCGAAAACGCGGAAATCGGCGAGGGCACGCGAATTGGAATCGGCGCCGTGATTGGACGCGGAGTTAAGATCGGCGGCGAGTGCGAGATTTATCCACAGGTCACCATCTATTCAGGCACGACTCTGGGAAGTCATGTCATCGTCCACGCCGGAGCGGTTCTGGGCAGCGACGGCTTCGGCTACGTGCGCGACCCGAAGAGCGGACACTACGAGAAATTTCCGCAGCTCGGCAGGCTCGTAATCGAAGACCAAGTCGAGATCGGCGCCAACAGCACAATCGACCGAGGTGCACTCGATGAAACCCGCATTGGCCGGGGAACGAAGATCGACAACCTGGTGCACATCGGCCACAATTGCAGCCTTGGGCAGAACGTTGTGATCGCCGCCCAAACGGGGATTTCCGGCAGCGTCGTCATCGAGAATGACGTCATATTAGGCGGACAAGTAGGGATTGCAGACCACGTGCGCCTGGAAGAAGGCGTGATCGTGGGCGCACAGGGCGGAGTTCCTTCGCGCAAAATTCTCCGCGGCAAGGGCGTGGTTTTCTGGGGAACGCCGGCAAGGCCGATAAAAGAATATCTGAAACAGTTGGCCGCGATGGCGCGGCTTGGGGATAGGAAGTAATGGCGATTATCGTGATCGGCGGCCACTCGCGTAGCGTTGGAAAAACCAGCGTGGTTGCCGGACTGATTTCGGCTTTGCCCGAGTTCGATTGGACCGCGGTCAAAATCACACAATACGGACATGGAGTTTGCTCCGCCAACGGCGCCCCATGCGATTGCGCGACCTCCGATCACAGCTGGGCAATCTCGGAGGAGCAGGACCGCGGCGGCAAGTCAGACACGTCGCGTTTTCTGATCGCCGGCGCCAGCCGCGCGTTGTGGGTCCGCACCGAACAGGGCAGATTGGCCGAGGCGATGCCCGCATTGCGGCAAAGGCTGGAAAGCTCACAGTACGTGATCATCGAATCCAATAGCGTTCTGAAATTCCTGCGGCCCGAGTTGTATATCCCCGTGCTCGATCCGGGTACCGACGACTTCAAAGATTCCGCACGCGAATTTCTCGACCGCGCAGATGCAGTTATCTTGCATGCTTCCGACGGGCATCGTGTATCATCGTGGCACGGCGTTTCTTTAAAACCAGTAGCCCATCGAGCGCTGTTCAAGATACATCCACCGCGCTATATAACTCCCGAGATTGCCGATTTTGTGCGAAGTGCACTATCAAAGGGCGCCGCAACAGCCCAGAACTAAGGAACCTGACGTCGCAAGATCCAAAAACCAAGATCCAAAAACTTAGGACCGGGAACTGAGAAGGGACAATCGCTTTTGCTATTCTTCCCCGTGCGGCAAATTCACTACAGCGCCTGGTTGCTGATCGCTCTGTCGTCGCTCTTGCAAGTGCTCATCTTCCCGCTGCCCGGGGTCTACGTTCTCTCGTGGATCGCATTCGCTCCCCTCGTTGTCGCTCTGTTGCGAGCGCGGCCGGCCGGCGCCCTGGCAATCGATGGTTCTGTAAATCTTCAAGCCGCGACGCCTGCCCAAGCCTTCCTGCTCGCATACGTCTGCGGAATCCTCTGGTACGCGGGCACGTGTTACTGGATCTACCACACCATGAGGCAATATGGCGGCCTGAGCGCGCCCATGGCCCTGCTCGCCCTTTTTCTCTTTTGTCTCTACTTGGGCCTGTATCACGGCATCTTTGGCGTACTGTTGAGTTTAACTGTCGGTCCCGGTCGCGAGATTCGCCGCGCGCTTGCTGCCGCGCCGTTTCTCTGGGTCGCGGTAGAGTTGGCGCGCGCGCGTATCACCGCCTTTCCCTGGAATCTACTGGGCACGGCTCAGGTCGATAATATTTCTCTCAGCCGCATTACCACGCTGACCGGTGTCTATGGGGTCTCATTCGAAATCATGCTGGTGAACGTTGCTCTCGCCGCGGCATTTCTGGTGCCCAGAAAAAAGCGCGGCATGTTATTGACCGCATCGTTGGTGGCCGCGGCAGTTCTCCAGGCTGGGCGTCTGGTCGACGCCCCTCCCGCACCAGCTGATCATTCCGCCCTCCTGGTGCAGCAGAATATCCCCGTAGACGCGAACTGGACTCGCGAGACCTTCGAGCGCACTCTTCAGGAACTGATCGACCTCACTGAAAAGGCAGCGCACGATCGAACTGCCGCTCGCTCTTCACTAAACAACAATGATCTAATCGTCTGGCCAGAATCTCCGGCTCCTTTTTTCACCAACGATCCCTTGTTCCGCGATCCCGTAGGCCAGATGGCGCGGGACACGCACAGTTGGATAGTCACCGGCGCGATCGGCAGCACGCTGGCGGCTCCGGGGCATTCCTCTTCGCAAGTATTCAACTCGGCCGCACTCATCAGCCCCGAAGGCAACTGGGCCATGGGCTATGACAAAGTTCACCTGGTGCCCTTCGGAGAATACCTGCCATTTCCGCAATTGTTTGCCTTCGCCGGAGGCCTCACCAAAGAAGTCGGCGCATTTCAAGCGGGAACGTCACGCGCTCCCCTGGATGCCGGCGGCACAAAGCTGGGCGTTTTCATCTGCTACGAATCGGTTTTTCCCGACGAAGTTCGTCAATTTGCCAACAACGGCGCAGAAGTATTGGTGAACATTTCGAATGACGGATGGTATGGCGACAGCGGAGCCTATGCCCAGCACTTGAATCAAACTCGCATGCGCGCCATCGAAAACGACCGCTGGCTGCTGAGCGCAACCGATACCGGCGTAACGGCCTCCATCGATCCCTACGGACGCATCGTCGCCCGCCTTCCCCGCAAACAACGCGCTGGCCTTACCGCTCCCTACGCCCTCACCTCCGTAACCACTTTCTATACCCGCCACGGCGACTGGTTCGCATTCCTGTGTGCGATAATTTCAATAGCAGCGCCACTCACGCGCTTCATCATTCCCAGGAAAGCAAAAGTAACCGCATGATTCAAGAGTTCGAACAGGAATACGCCCCACTCACCATCAAGGTACGCGAACTCCGGGAGTATCTTTGACGCGGAAAAACTCCGTCCGCAGTTAGCCGAAATCGAAAAGCAGGCAGCCGACCCCAATCTGTGGTCGAATCCGCAGCGCTCGCAGCAAGTGATGCGCGAGAAAAAGCGGCTCGAGCATCTGCTCTCGACCGACGCCGATCTCGCCCGCCGCAGCGATGACATCGCCGCCTATTTCGAATTAGCCAGGGAAGGCGAAAATGTCGATGCAGAACTGCACCGCGAAATCGACTCCCTGCGCGCGCTCGTCGACAAACTCGAAACCGAAACCCTGCTCTCCGGCGAAAACGATGCCCTCAACGCCATCGTTACCATTCATCCCGGCGCTGGCGGCACCGAATCGCAGGACTGGGCCGACATGCTGCTGCGCATGTACCTGCGCTGGGCCGAGCGCGAGGGATTTCAGACTGTCCTCTATGACTACCAGCCGGGCGAAGAGGCCGGCCTGAAATCGGCAACTTTCGCCGTGAACGGCGAGTATGCTTACGGGCTTCTCGCCAGCGAAATCGGCGTGCACCGCCTGGTGCGCATCTCTCCATTCGATCAAGCTAAGCGCCGTCACACTTCGTTCGCCAGTGTTTTTGTTTCTCCCGAAATCGATGAGAGCATCGAGGTCGTCATCAAGCCCGAGGACATTCGCGTCGATACCTACCGCTCCAGCGGCAAGGGCGGCCAGCATGTCAATACAACCGACTCCGCCGTTCGCATCACCCACATTGCTACCGGGCTGGTCGCCAGTTGCCAGAACGAGCGCTCGCAGCACAAGAATCGCGAACGCGCCATGAGCATGCTGCGCTCCAAGCTTTACGAATTCGAAATGGAGAAAAAACGCGCGGCCACCAAGAAAATTGAAGATTCCAAGCTCGACAGCGACTTCGGCTCTCAGATTCGCTCCTATGTTTTGCAGCCTTATCGGCTGGTCAAAGACCATCGCACGAAAGCGGAAGTCGGCGATGTCGATCGCGTGCTCGATGGAGACCTGCAACCGTTCATCCGCGCCTACTTGCTCGCCCGCCGCGGAGAAAAACAATAATGAGAAAAGCAGAAACGAGGAAAGCAACCACGATCATGGCGGAGAAAACCGCGGTCGATGCGAATCCATCGCGCCCGCGTCAGAAGAGACGAGTCAAGTTAGGCCCGCGTCTGCTGCGTGCTTTTGCTTTCGCATTTGAGAAGCATGCAGGGCAAACCCGCAAGGCCTCAACTATCCCCTACATCGCCCATCTCATGGGGGTCGCTTCCCTCGTCCTCGAATTTGGCGGAGACGAAAACATGGCCATCGCCGCTCTCCTGCATGACGTGGTCGAAGACTGCGGCGGAGAGCCCATGCTCACCGAAGTGCGCCGTAAATTCGGCATCCGCGTGGCCAAGATCGTCGAGGGCTGTACCGACGCCTACACCACCCCCAAGCCCCCCTGGCGCGAACGCAAGGAACGTTACCTTCGGCACCTCAAACATGCCGATGGGGCAACCAGATTGGTTTCCGCTGCGGATAAACTGAATAATGTGCGCTCGATCCTGACAGACTACCGCCAGGTGGGAGACGCGATCTGGGAGCGTTTCAATGGCGGCCGCGAAGGTACGCTCTGGTATTATCGCGCGCTGCTGGAGGAGTTTCTGCGCATCGACTCGAGCCGATTGATTACTCAGAGCCGATTGATTGCTGAATTTGAAGTCGCAGTTCGCGAACTGGAAGCCATAGCCCAAGCCGGTCGCCTGAGCGATTCCGCGGATTAAAATTTATGCCCCGCACCATCGATCAAATTCGCGCCAACAGGATGCCCTCGAACATGATGCAGTTCGCGGCCAAGGGCGCGCTCTCGGTTCCGCCCGGCGAAAATATCGAAATTCTGGTTTATCTCGCCAGGCACAACAAGATTTTCGGCGATCTCGCCCGCATGACCCTCGCCGGCTGGGACGAGACGGCTTCCCTGGCGGCAGCCTCCGACCCAAAAACCTCACGCGAAGTTCTGGAATACATGGTCTCGCCCGAAAATCTTCGTCCCGCGCTGCTCCCGGTATTGCTGGAGAATCCGTCCGTCCAGGAATCCGAACTGGAGAAAGTTGCGATCTCCGCCTCGCGCGACTCCATCGCTCTGATGCTGCAAAGCCCGCGTGTGCGCGCGTCGGCAGCGATTTTGCAGGTGCTTCGCTCCAACCCATATTTGAAAAATAATGATGCCGCGCAAGTCGCGGAATTGCTTGCTGGCGGCGAGGTGCAGACGCAGCCATTGCCCCATGTTGACAGTGCAGCCCCAGCGCAACCTGCCAGCTCTCCTGGCGCCGGCGAGCAGGATGCTCCCGCAAATGAACTCGATTCTGCCGCGCCGCAGGAAGCGCAGGAAGCTCCCGACGAAGAAGTCACTGCTTATCTCGCCGAACACGCCGGCGAAATCGTGGCCGAGCAGAACAAGCCATTCCAGGCGGTCGGCGGCGTTGTCGATCTTCTCGGCGCCGATTACTTCCCCGTTTCTGAAATCAAAGAGGTTGCAGAACCGCCAGCCACCACCACGCCCGCCGGCGCAAGTTCTTCTGCCGCCGCGCCTGCCCGAGCGCCCGTGCCAGCAACGGCTGCCAAGCGGCAAGCGCAAGGCGAACCACGCCGCGAAAATACGCTGCAGAAAATCAACAATCTCGATGTGAAAGGCCGCATTCAGTTGGCCTTAAAAGGCAACAAGGAAGAGCGCTCTATCCTGGTTCGCGACGGCACCAAAGTAGTCGCGCTGGCAGTGCTCGATGCGCCCAAAATCACCGACGGAGAAGTCGAAAAGATCGCTCTCCAAAAAAACGTGCTGGAAGCCGTGCTGCGCACCATCCCCTTAAAGCGCCGCTTCATGAAAAACTACATAATTATCCGCAACCTGACCTCGAATCCCCGCACGCCCATGGATCTAAGTTTGGGATTGATGAAACATCTGCTTGCCCAGGATTTGAAAAATCTTTCTTCCAACAAGGAAATCTCGGAAACCGTTCGCAAGCTCGCCCTGAAAATGTACAAACAAAAATTGGAAGCGGCAGCCAACAAGAAGTAACAAGACGGAAGCATTAATAAGGCTTTCTGATCGCAGAATCGTGGACGGCTTACCCCGTGTTTTAACGTTTTTCATTCTCCTCCCACCGCATTTTCATCCAAGTGGAAGGCTTTCCACTTCACGAACTCGTGGTTAAATGAAGAGGCCGTCCAATGCCACCATCGATCGAAACCGATCCCATTACAAACCTCTTAAAAGCCGCAAAAGTAATCGCGGTCGTCGGACTATCCAATGATCCCCTGCGCCCCAGTCACGGCGTGGCCGCCTACATGCAAAGCCAGGGATACCGCATCATCCCCGTAAATCCGCGAATCGACTCCGCGCTCGGCGAGCAGGGCTACCAGTCATTGCTCGCAGTGCCAGAGAAGATCGACATCGTCGACATCTTTCGCCGTCCCGAGTTCGTGGAAGAAGTCGTCGATCAGGCGATTCAGTTACGAGTCCCGGCAATCTGGATGCAGGAAGAAGTGATTCATGAAAAAGCCGCAGAGAAAGCCCGCCGCGCCGGAATATTCGTTGTGATGGACCGCTGCATTCTGAAAGAACACCGCGCACGATTCCGGTGAGTGCCGCTTAACACGAGAGCAGAATCTTTAAACACCAAAGCCCAGAAAGACCACGCTGGCGTCATCGCGCAGACTCACGCCATTGGCGAAGGCTCGAACATCCTCGACCACGCTGACCGCAGAGGCGCCGTGCCCTGCAACGTGGCGCGCCAGCCGCTCCAATCCATACTCCTCGTCCGCTTCGTTCACCGCCTCAGTGATGCCGTCGCTGTAGAAAACCAGCCGCGAGCCCGGGGACAAAGTCACGGTTGTTTCTGAGTAATCGCCCGCGCTCAAGCCGAGTGGCAGTCCGCGTTCCGTGTCAAGGAACTGAATGCCGTTGCCATCGACAAACAACGGCTGCAAATGCCCCGCGTTGGCAAAAGTAACCGTATGAGCTGCCGGATCGAGCACCGCGTAAACCAGCGTGACAAACTTGCCCGCGGGAAAGTCATCCACCAGCAAGGAATTCAGTTTGGTTAACACCTCGCCGGGGGTGCAGTATGCCTCGGCCAGAGAACGCAGCATTCCCCGCGTAGCCGACATCAGAAGCGCCGCCGCCATGCCTTTACCCGACACATCCGCCAGCACCAGGCCCCAGCGGCCATCGGGAAACGAAATAAAGTCGTACCAGTCGCCGCCGACTGCGCCCGCCGGCAGGCTGAGGCCGGAAATCATGTAGCCCGGTATATATGGCGAGCTCTTGGGCAATAAAGCCTGCTGAATGGCGCGCGCCTCGCGCGCCTCGCGGCTCATCGCTTCCCGCTCGTTGCGTTCGAACTGAAACCGTCGCGCGTTATCTACCGCGACCGCGACGTGATCGCATAGCGCCTGCAGCATTCTCAACTGCTGGCGCGGGAAGCCATCAAGCTCGGGATGAGATGCGGTGAAGACACCCACCAAACGCTCGCCGGCATGAAGCGGAATCGCCACCTCAGAGCGCGTGGAGTGCTCACAGGCAATGTAGTAATCGTCTTTGCTTACATCGGGCGCGTAGCGCATCTGCCCGGTCGAAGCCACGTAGCCAACTATGCCTTCTTTGCCGATCTTCAGGCGATGGCCTTTGTGGTTGACGCTGCATCCATGCACGCCCGCCAGCACCATTTCCCCATGCGCTTCGTCGTGCAGGTAGACGCTGGCTTCAACGCATCCAAACGAATGGGCCACGTCATTGACGATGTTGTCGATCAGTTGATCGAGATCGAGGATCGAGCTGATCTTCTGCGCCGCCTTCTGTAGCTTCTGCAACTCCTCGACTTGATCGAAGCGCAGGGGGCGGGTGGGGAGAGTTTCGGCGGGAATGGAGGGAAATGCGCCCATCGGACTTGGCCTCCTCACGTTCACAGGCAACGCCAATGAATCGGCGTGCTGTTCAATAAGATGATGAGGGACGGCTCTAAGATTCTTGCTCGGCGGGCTTGTTTGCGGCTCTGATTGCGCGCAGTTTCCTGATCTCTTCCATGCGCTCGTGAATGCGCTTCTCTATGCCCTCATTTGTCGGCCGGTAGTAAACGCGGTCGCGCAAACTATCCGGCAGGCATTGCATGTTCGTTACCTTGCCTTCGACATCGTGGGCGTACTGATAGCCTTTTCCGTAACCTAATGTCTTCATCAATCCGGTAGGCGCATTCCGCAAGTGCAACGGCACGGGTTCAGCTGCGGTTCGTTCGATATCCTGTTGCACATCGCCGTACGCGGTATAAAGCGCATTCGATTTCGGCGCGACCGAGAGATACACGACCGC
>JASIKQ010000508.1 GCA_030049565.1 Candidatus Sulfotelmatobacter sp. | reverse complement strand
CCCACTATCCACGGTACGAATTCGTGCACGGCGACATTGCCGACCGTGGCTTAGTGCGCCAGTTGTTTGAGCGGCGCCAGCCGCGGGCTGTTCTGCATTTTGCGGCGGAGAGTCACGTCGATCGCTCCATCCGCGGACCCGACGACTTTCTCCGCACCAACGTCGACGGAACCTTTGCCTTGCTCGAAGGGGCTCGCGCCTACTGGACAGAATTGCCCCAGTCAGACAAATCAAGTTTTCGCTTCCTACACGTGTCCACCGATGAGGTCTATGGATCGCTCGGTCCCCAGGACCCAGCGTTCTCTGAAACGACTCCGTTTGCTCCCAACAGTCCCTACGCCGCCTCGAAAGCGGCATCGGATCATTTTGTGCGCGCCTACCACCACACCTACGGATTGCCCACGCTGACCACAAACTGTTCGAACAACTACGGACGTTTTCAGTTTCCGGAAAAATTGATTCCGTTGATGATCCTCAACGCGCGCGACAGCAAGCCGCTTCCTGTCTATGGCGACGGGCAGAACGTCCGCGACTGGCTGTACGTTGAAGATCATTGCGAAGCCATCGCAGCCGTGCTCAGGCATGGAAAAATTGGCCAGACATATAACATCGGCGGATGCAACGAACAGCGCAACATCGACATTGTGCAAACCATTTGCGACATTGTCGACGAGAAGTTGGGTCGCGGCCAGGCGCC
Organism: Candidatus Sulfotelmatobacter sp.; assembly: GCA_030049565.1. Classification (GTDB taxonomy): domain Bacteria; phylum Acidobacteriota; class Terriglobia; order Terriglobales; family Acidobacteriaceae; genus Sulfotelmatobacter. Next base: position 7,179 of record JASIKQ010000508.1, on the reverse strand, counting down.
GCGGCGCGACTTGATTACTTTTGTGAAGGACCGTCCCGGCCACGATCGCCGCTACGCGATGGACACTGGTAAGATTCAGCGCGAACTCGGCTGGCATCCGCAAGAAACTTTTGCCAGTGGAATTCGCAAGACCGTGCAATGGTATCTGGAGAATGATGAATGGGTTCGCGACGTGACCAGCGGCAGTTACCGCGAGTGGATTAAAACCCACTACGCCTGCTGATCCACGATCAGTGGAACGCCCGGCGTCACATCGATCAACTATGAAAGCAGCATCGAACACGGAATACAAAGGCATCATTCTGGCAGGAGGTTCGGGAACCCGCCTCTATCCCGTGACCCACGCCATGGGTAAAAGCCTGCTCCCCGTCTATAACAAGCCCATGATTTATTACCCGCTCTGCACCTTGATGCTCGCGGGTATCCGCGACGTTCTTGTCATCACCGCTCCGGGCGACGAGCGCAATTTTCAAACTTTGTTGGGCGATGGCAGCCAGTTTGGCATTTTGCTGCGATACAAAGTTCAGCCCCGGCCGGAAGGAATTGCCCAGGCGTTCTTGTTGGCTGAAGAATTTCTTGGAAGCAACCCCTGCGCTCTGGTGCTCGGCGACAATATTTTTTATGGCCACGACCTGGCGAAAGATCTGCGCCAGGCGGCTGCCAAGACAGCCGGCGCACGCGTCTTCGCCTATCCCGTTCACGATCCGGAACGTTACGGAGTGGTTGAATTCGACAAGAACGGCCGGGTTCTGAGCATTGAAGAGAAACCTGCTAAACCCAAATCGCGGTATGCAGTAACCGGTTTGTACTTCTACGACAATCATGTGGTTGGGATCGCGAAATCTCTCAAGCCGAGTGCGCGCGGCGAGTTGGAGATCACGGACGTAAACAAGACTTATCTCGATCGCGGTCAGCTCGAAGTTGTCGTTATGGGCCGGGGCATGGCCTGGCTCGATACCGGCACGCACGAATCGCTGATGGATGCCTCCCTCTACATTCAGGCGATCGAGAAGCGGCAAGGATTGATGGTGGCATGTCCGGAAGAAATAGCTCTGCGCTACGGATATATCGCGGCTGAACGAGTCGAAAAAATTGGCGCCTCCATGAAAAACAACAGCTACGGCGCATATCTGCTGCAATTGTTGCGGGAAAAGGTATTCTGATGAATGCAGTTCGTGCCGCTCGTTCCGCTATGGACGCGATCACAACAATTCCAACCTCGCTTCCGGGAGTATTCATCCTCGAACCACGCGTTTTCGGCGACGCACGCGGATTTTTCTTCGAGAGCTATAACCGCCGCGTCATGGCTGATCTGGGAATTGTCGACGAGTTCGTGCAGGACAATCACTCCCGCTCTTCGCGTAATGTTGTGCGCGGATTGCATTATCAGATAAAGCATCCCCAGGGAAAACTCGTGCGTGTCCCACTCGGAGAAATTCTCGATATCGCCGTCGATCTGCGCCGTAGCTCCGCAACATTCGGGCGCTATGCAGCAGTGCGCCTCTCGGGCGAGAATAAACGCATGTTGTGGATCCCCATCGGTTTTGCTCATGGTTTTCGCGTGCTCTCCGATAGTGCGGACGTGCTATATAAGGCAACTGATTTCTACGCGCCCGAACACGAGCGCACTCTCGCGTGGAACGACCCCGATCTCAAGATCGATTGGCAACTTGACGGCGAGCCGATCGTATCGGCGAAAGATCAGCGAGGCCGGACTCTGCGCGACATCGAGACTTACGAATAATTCCAATGCGAGTCACAATCTTCGGCGCCTCTGGCCTGCTCGGCAAAGCGCTAATGCGTGAGTGGAGCGGCGATGCCGTAACCGGCCTAAGCTCGCGCGATGCCGACATTTGCGATGCCGCCCAGGTACAGAAAATCGTGCACAGCACGCGCCCCCAATGGGTCGTCCTTGCCGCAGCCTACACCGATGTCGACGGATGCGAGAACAACCGCGACCTCGCGTTTGCTGTGAACCGCGATGGCGCGGTGAATGTCGCAAGGGCTGCCACAGAGACTCGAGCACGGCTGCTTTTCTTGAGCAGCGATTATGTCTTCGATGGAAGGAAGAACAGCCCGTATGAAACCGCAGACGAGCGTAATCCCCAGAGCGTCTATGGACGAACCAAAGCCGAGGCCGAAATCACGCTGCTCGAACTCATGCCCCAGTGCTGCATCGCGCGAACGTCATGGCTGTTCGGAACTGGCGGCAAGTGCTTTCCGGATACGATTCTAAAGCTGGCCGCCGGCCGCCCCTCGCTCGATGTCGTCGATGATCAGCGCGGTTCTCCCACCTACGCGGTTGACCTGGCGCAGGGAATCACTCACCTGTGCCGGAAAAATGCCAGCGGCATCGTTCACGTCACTAACGCCGGAGACTGCACATGGTTTGAATTTGCCCGTGAAATCGTAAGCGGCGCAGGATTGCCAACAACGGTGAAACCGGTAAGCAGTGCGCAAATGGCGCGGCCCGCGCCTCGCCCGGCTTATTCCGTATTGTCTCCGGCGTCTTTGCACAAATTCGGAATTGAGTTGCCCCCTTGGCAGGATGCGCTGCACCACTACCTGCGTGAGCGGCAATCAACCAACTGAGTCGATTGCTCCGCCTTTGCCTCTCCTGCTACGATTGCCTGGGCCTGCCCGGGAATCTCGTGAAACTAATCCGGAATTATATCGATGGCCGCTTCGTGTCCGGAAAACCCGAGTTCGCGGATGTGAATCCTGCCGACGGCACAACTATTGCCCACGTCACCGAAGCCAACGCTGCGCAAGTGGATGAAGCCATTTACGCCGCGCGGCAAGCCCTACGCGGAGAATGGGGACAGCTCAGCGTTCGTGAGCGCGCTGCAAGATTGCACCGTGTCGCAGATGCGATCGAGGAGCGCTTCGATTGCTTTGTCCAGGCCGAAGTTGCCGATACCGGCAAGCCGCTTTCATTGGCCTCAAGCTTGGATGTTCCCCGTGCTGCCGCCAATTTTCGCGTCTTTGCTGACTTGATCAAAATGGCCGGGCTCGAGTCCTTCCAGACGGAAACTCCCGACGGCGCGCAGGCTCTGAACTACGCGGTCCGCAAGCCGCTCGGCGTCGTGGGTGTGATCACACCCTGGAATCTGCCTTTGCTCCTGCTTACGTGGAAAGTCGCGCCTGCACTGGCTTGTGGAAATTCTGTCGTTGTGAAGCCCTCGGAAGAAACTCCTGCCACAGCAACCCTCCTTGCCGAAGCGATGCAGGAAGCCGGGATTCCCCGCGGCGTTTATAACGTGGTTCACGGCTTCGGGCCCGGATCTGCCGGCGAGTGCTTGACGCAGCATCCCGATGTGAATGCGATTACCTTCACCGGCGAATCGAAAACTGGCGCAGCGATTATGAAATCGGTGGCATCTACCGTGAAACCGGTCTCGTTCGAACTTGGTGGGAAAAATGCGGCAATCGTCTTCGCGGACTGCAATTTCGAAGACGCAGTAAAAGGATTATCCGACGCCGTATTCCTCAATACCGGTCAGGTCTGTTTGTGCGCCGAGCGCGTTTATGTGGAAGGCAAAATTTTCGGCGAGTTCGTCGAAGCGCTCAAAGCGAAGGCAGAAGGTTTGAATCCAGGCTGGCCGAATGAGGAGAAAACCAACCTCGGCCCGCTGATTTCCGCACAACATCGCGAGAAGGTTCTCTCCTACCATCGCCTGGCCAAAGAGGAGGGAGCAACGCTGGTAACCGGAGGCGGAGTTCCACAGTTTGGCGATGACCGCGACCGCGGCTTCTACGTGCAGCCCACCATCTATACTGGGTTGCGCGAATCTGCTCGCTGCGTTAAAGAAGAAATTTTTGGCCCCGTTTGCCACGTTGCGCCTTTCGATTCGGAAGAAGAGGCCGTAGCCATGGCCAACGATACGAAATATGGCCTAGCAGCATCGATCTGGACAAGCAACTTGAAACGCGGCCATCGCGTAGCGCAACAAATGAATGTGGGCATCACCTGGGTAAATTGCTGGTTCCTGCGCGACCTGCGCACGCCATTCGGTGGCGTAGGACTTTCCGGCATCGGCCGCGAAGGCGGGATGCATTCCTTGAATTTCTATTCCGAACTGAACAATATTTGCATTCGGCTTTGATTTTCAACGTTGCACCGGCGCCTGAATTAAGCAAAGAAGTGCATAGAATTGAAGATGAGCGTAACCCAAAGCAAGGTGGTCGAGGGCAAGGCCACGCCCCGTGGCAAGTATCCGCACATCAAGCGCGCGGGCGATTTTTTGTTTGTCTCCGGTACCAGTGCACGACGCGCCGATAACACCATCGCCGGAGCCCAGGTTGATTCCCTCGGAACCACCCATCTCGACATCCGCGTGCAAACCCGCGCCGTTCTCGAGAACATTCGCGACATCTTGCAAAGCGCGGGAGCGCAACTTAGCGACGTCGTCGAGATTTCGACTTACTTGGTGAACATGAACGATTTCAGCGGCTACAACGAAGTCTATGGGGAATTTTTCGGATACGATGGTCCGGCCAGAACCACCGTCGCCGTGCATCAGTTGCCGCATCCTCACTTGCTGATTGAGATCCGGGCGACAGCTTACAAACCGCTGAAGTAGGAGGCGCAATGGCATCCATCAAGAATTTGAAAGCGTTCAATTTTCAAAAGTGGATCGAAGAGAACAAAGACAAGCTGAAGCCTCCCGTAGGCAACGCGCAGGTGTGGGAAGACGGCGAAATGATGGTGACGGTTGTGGGCGGCCCCAATCAGCGCCGCGACTATCATGATGATCCTACAGAAGAATTCTTTTACCAGTTGAAGGGCAATATTTCGCTTCGCATTATGGAGGAGCCGGGAAAACCACCGCGGGAAATTCCAATTAAAGAAGGTGAAATTTTTCTTTTGCCCAAACACATGCGGCATTCGCCGCAACGGCCGGCAAATACCATTGGTGTAGTCATCGAAGTGCCGCGCCCGGAAGGCTCGTTGGATGCCTTCGAATGGTATTGCCCGAACTGTCATCAATTGGTTCATCGCGCCGAGGTCAAGCTGAAGAGCATCGTCAAAGACTTGCCGCCATTGTTTGAAAAGTTTTACGGCGACGAAAGCCGGCGCAAGTGCCAGCACTGCGGCGCGATTCATCCGGGCAAATAATCATGGAAGTCATCGACATTCACAACCATTTCTTTCCCAAGGCATGGCCCGATCTCGCCGCCCGCTACGGCACCCCGAACTGGCCGTGGATCAAGCACACTGAGCCGGGCAAGGCCGACATTATGCTCGGCGACAAATTCTTCCGTCACATCTATTCGGCGTGCTGGGATCCCGAAGTTCGGCTGCAAGAGATGGATCGCGACGGCATCGACTTGCAGGTGATCTCCGCGACGCCGGTGCTGTTCGCCTACGAGCGCCCGGCTGAACACTCGCTCGATTGCGCGCAGTTGTTCAACGATGCTGCGCTCGAGCTTTGCGGCCGGGGCAAAGGCCGGCTCAAAGCATTCTGTCAAGTGCCGTTGCAGAGCGTTGATGCGGCGTGCAGGGAACTCAGCCGCTGCATGAAGGCTGGGCATCTCGGCGTGCAAATCGGCAACCACGTTGGCAGCAGGAACCTCGATGATGCCGGCGTGGTTACTTTCCTTCATCATTGCGCCGACGAGGGCGCGGCCGTTTTGGTTCATCCCTGGGACATGTTTGGCATGGACCGCATGCCTAAGTATATGATGCCGTGGACCGTGGGCATGCCGGCCGAGACCCAATTGTCTGTTGTCGCGCTTATCTTGAGTGGCGCCTTTGACCGGCTCCCGAAATCGTTGCGCATCTGTTTCGCCCATGGCGGCGGCAGCTTCGCTTTTTTGCTGGGACGACTTGAAAACGCCTGGCATCATCATCCCGTTGCACGGGCTGAGTGCGAGCATCCACCCAGCCACTATCTAAATCGCTTCTCCACCGACTCCGCCGTATTTGAACAGCGAACGCTGCAATTTCTGGTCGGAACAATGGGAGTCGATCGGGTGATGCTCGGCTCCGATTATCCATTTCCGTTGGGCGAGGATCGCGTCGGCTCGCTCATCCGCCAAAGTAATTTGCCGCCGGAAACAAAGACCAGGCTGCTCGGCGCAAACGCGATGCAATTTCTCGGCCTTGAGGCCGCGCCTGCCAAAGCCGCGGATGCGGTGCCTCACGTCGTCACATCTCCCCCGTACACCGAATCGAGCCAACTCACCTACAGCTCATATCTTAAGGTTCCGGAGTTGCTTGAGCTGCAGCATCCGCGATCGACGCCGCCCCATCACGATGAGTTGCTGTTCATCGTCGTGCATCAGACATACGAACTTTGGTTCAAGGAATTGCTGCACGATCTTGATGCGGTGGTCGCGAATTTGCGAGGAGCAGACGCGGCGTCGCAGTCGCGCGATGAAGTCTACGAGGCGGCACGGCTGCTGCGACGTTGCACTGAAATTATGCGCGTGCTGGTGGAGCAATTCACCATACTTGAAACCATGTTGCCCACACATTTTCTCGCCTTCCGGGGATTACTCGAGCCGGCCAGCGGATTCCAGTCCGAGCAGTTTCGCGAGATCGAATTTCTCTGCGGGTTGAAAGACGAGAAAATGCTTAGCTACCACAAGCCCACCCATGAAGCTTATGCGAGCCTGAAACGTCGTCTGGAACAGCCATCGCTTCGCGACGTATTCTTCGGAGCCTTGCAGGCCATCGGTAAGCTCGCCCCGGCCCAACCGGGCGCAACCGAGAAAGAGTTATTCGAGTCTCGCGCCCAGGCTGTGCATGCACTGTATAAAGACGAGCGGCATCATCGCGATTGGATCGACGTCTGCGAGCGCCTGACCGAGTTCGATGAATTAGTCGTAAGCTGGCGCCTGCGTCACATTCAGCTCGTCGAGCGCATCATCGGCTTCCGCATGGGCACCGGTGGAAGCGCGGGAGCCTCTTATCTGAAGCACACTCTCGACAAGAAATTCTTTCCCGAATTGTGGGAGGCAAGAACGCTGCTGACAGGCTGAACACTGTGCTGACTTATATCAACCTCTGGCTTCTCGTGGTCCATCGCATCTTCGAGAAATGAACGCCACTCCCAAAAGCATCACGTTGATCGGCGCCGGGCTTAACGGCCCGCTGCTGGCAATTCTTCTGCGGCAGCGCGGATTCACAGTTGAGATCTTCGAACGCCGTCCGGACATGCGGCGGGTTCGGAT
>JASIKQ010000052.1 GCA_030049565.1 Candidatus Sulfotelmatobacter sp. | reverse complement strand
TGGGACGGCGGTGCCTGTAATCCCCCAAATGAGGTATTGCCCGCAAATTCCAGAGAAGGGAAAAGGAGCCCGCACGCTAAGCGACTGGAGAGCATGACCGTCGCTGGATTGCCCTCTAGGCCGATTCGGTTAACTTTGATGGCATTATTTCTCGATACCTCTTGCCGCCTGCCCGCGGAAACTCTCTCGAAGTACGCTGAATCTACTCTGGAATCCCGCCTTGCCGCACAGGATGTCATGGCGGTCGCGGTTCTCGGCGATTCCACGCAGGTGCAGTGAACAACTTGGGTGCAGACCTGGGGTTGGACATTTTCAAGGTGCGATGGCAAACTTTAAACATTGTTCGAGTTGGGCGCTTAACTCAGCGGTAGAGTGCCATCTTCACACGGTGGAAGTCATAGGTTCGAATCCTATAGCGCCCACCATACTTAACTTCCAGCGATGCAGCCACTTGGGTGTGGCTGGTCGTTCTGCCCAGCAGTTTTCCAACCCGATGCCAGCCCGAAGGTTTCATTGGGCTGACTCTGAAGCGGGCTTCATCCGCAGCAGTTGATCCATGTAGACACGCTGGGCTTCCAACGCCTTCCCAAAGTTCCCGTGCGTGTAAATCGCCGTGGTATCTGGTTTGGCGTGACGAAGCATGGTCTGGCTGACCGTGAACATAATAACGACGGCGGTGAGAACACGATTCTTGTTCATATCAGTCTCCGTTTGACAGCGATTTTGAACCCGAGCGCAGCATGGATGCTTCTCAGTCAGATGGGGTTGGCTGTGCATTGAGTGCTATCGCGATTTAACGCCAATTGACTTCCAACTCGTCGCCTAAGTCCCATTGGGTGGTTGACTTGCACGAATCGCCGCGCCCCAGAAACTACCAATTGCACGCGGGACCGCTTCCGGCCGATCCGCCAGCCCCGCCCGCAGCTAAAAAATTTTTGCCCGACGTGTCGTCTTTTGCTTGCCATTTTCGATTTAGAGATTAGAGGCCGGAACTCGGTCTCCGCTCAGAAAAATGTGGGAGGATGAGATGAAAACCTTGAAGTTGCAGACTTCATGGCTTGCAGTCCTGTTCGCGAGTCTGTTGACCTCAGCGGCGTACGGTCAGATCACGCCCAGCGGCGACTCTTACACCAATACCGCCGATTCCACCACCAACTACGGATCGAAGACGGTGCTCGATGTCGATGGCGCCTCACAGGTCACCTTCATTCAATTCAACCTGGCCTCGATTCCTTCGACGGCCACCATTAGCCAGGCCACGCTGAAGCTCTATGTCAATTCCGTCACGACGGCCGGCAGCTTCAACGTGGACTACGTGAATGGCACCTGGACAGAAAGCGCGATTGATGCCAGCAACGCGCCCGCCTTGGGCACGACCATCGCTTCTGGCGTCAGTATCACGACAACGGATAAGAACCAGTACATCCTGATCGACGTCACCGCGGCCGTGCAAGCCTGGCTGAGTGGAAGTGAAACCAACAACGGCATTGCGCTGGTAGCCAACAGCACGTTCAACGCCAGCTTTGACAGCAAGGAGAACACGACGACGAGCCATCCGGCGGAGCTGGATATAGCGTATGCGGGCGGCGATGGGACGATCACGGGCGTCACGACGGCCAGCGGAAGCGGGCTGACCGGCGGGGGCACCAGCGGAACTCTGAATCTCAGCCTGACCAATGCCTGCTCGACCGGGCAGATCCTGCAATGGAATGGCAGCGCGTGGGCGTGCTCATCTGCGGGTACGGGCACGATCACGGGGGTGACGGCGGGCACGGGGCTCGGCGGCGGGGGCACAAGCGGAAATGTCACACTGACGAATGCCGGCTTGCTGGGTCTTACCGCCGGCTCCGGGATTGCGGTCGGGAGCGGACAAGCTCCTACGGTCAGTGTCAGTGGTGTGCCGTTACTCGCCGCCAGTAACAACTTCACAGGCCCCGATAACTTCGTCGGGCCGGTCGGGATCGGAACGACGTCGCCTTTTGTGACTCTGGACGTACACGGCAATGTAGCGACGAATTCCGTTTTCTCCTTTAGCAATGTCCAGCAGTTTAGCTCGCCCTTTGGAGTGTACATATCGGCGCCGGCAAGCGAAACGCTTGGTTTCTTTACAAATGCCTTGCAACAAATGACCGTTACCGGCGCAGGTTACGTGGGTATCGGCACCACGTCGCCAACAGCCGCTTTAGACGTAGTAACCGGTGATGAGGTTGCGGGCAACTTCCAGGACGACGCCGCGGACGTCGCTACTTTGTCGGCGTTCAACGCGGCACCGACTAACGATATAGCCTGGGTTCTTTCGGCAGAAGGAAATGCGGGCTACTGCGAAGTCGATATTAGCGGCAATCTCTACTGTACTGGCAGCAAGTCCGCCGTTGTGCCGGTTGATGGCGGCTCGCGCAACGTGGCGCTTTACGCCGTGGAAGCTCCCGAAAACTGGTTCGAGGATTTCGGCTCAGGCCAGCTCTCCAACGGCTTGGCCCGCATCGGTCTCGAACCGATCTTCGTGCAAACTGTTAACACCGACCTCGACTATCACGTGTTCCTCACGCCGAATGGCGATTGCAACGGACTGTACGTAAGCCAGAAGTCTCCGACTTCGTTCGAAGTACACGAGCTCGCGGGCGGGACTTCGAGCGTGGCCTTCGATTACCGCATCATCGCCAAACGGAAAAAGTACGAGACGGTTCGCCTGGCGGATCTCACCGAGCGGTACAAAAAGCTGGACGAGCATCTCGCGAGGATGCGGCAGCGTGGGCATGCGGCAGCTCCGGCAACCTCAAACCGAGCGTCTGCACTCGAGGAGAAGCCAGGCATTAACCCGGCAATCCAGAAACAGGCGCGGCTGACCCAATCTGCCGCAGTGCCTCACAGCATCACGAAATGAGCTGAGGGATCCAGAGCTGTGTTCGGGGACAGGCGACCTGTCCCCGAAGCCTGCATGCAGGAAATCTTTAACCTCTGCAATCAGGCGTTCTCACAACTTAGCGCCTTATCTTCGCCTTTTCCCGGCATTTTGAGTGTTATGGGGATATTTCAACAGTAATCCAAGAACCCAGACGCGAATTACCCTCTGAACTGTCTAAGCTTTCGATGGCAAAGGCGGTACTCTCGGACGATCATTCGCAAGAGGACTGCCAGATGAGAGTCGGGTTTTGGGGTACCCTCTCCCCTCGTCATCGGCACTCTAGGTGACGCTGATGAAGCGCTGGCCACCGCCTGGACAGCCTTCAGAACATGACACAGGCCTGGTTGACCCGCTCCAGTACCCGTTCCAGCAGCGCCAGTCTCTGCTGCAGTTCTGTCTTCAACGCGGCGTTCGGCTCCCGGGCGATTTCATCCTTGAGGCTGCGCTTCTTGCCGCCAAGGAGTTCTGCTGTCTGTTCGAGTTCACCGGCGTCGAATCGCAAGTCGCGGTCCAGGACCTTTTTCAGAACTTCGTCGTACTGTCGGTCGTCTTGTTCTAACAAGAAGTCCTTAAGCAGTGTCAGCTCGTCTGTTTCCAGGTGGAATTGCATAGCTCTCTCCTCTCAATGCGGAAAGTGCCTTTGGAAACATCAATTGAATCACGGCAAAGATCGAAATGTCAGTGACAACAATCACCGAACCATCGGCTCATTCGCTCGCGCCGGCAAGCGCCTGTGGAACGGCACGATTCTCTCAGGCCGACAATGTGGGTCAGGGACGGGGAACTCGCACTGCAATTCAAGGCGGGCACAGGTTGGTGACAGGCATCACTGCATACTAAGGCCGCATTGATGAGAATAGGAAAGTAATAAGCGTCTTTCTTGTGAAGAGGAAGTAGCGGCGAGCCCGGGGGCCATACCGGGACTCGTGTGATGTTGTTCCCCACCCTCAGACATCAGAAGCGCCCATACGCGTGATGTCCGTAGGCCAACAATGAGGCCGGATCGCAGCGTCTGACAAAATCCTTCCCGGTTCTTGTGCTCCGGCTTCAGAAGGAGGTTTGTCATGCCAACCGTAACTGCTCCAACGCGCATTAAACTACAAAACATTCTGTTCGCCACAGACTTTTCGCCATCTGCACAATCAGCTCTTTCCTATACCCTCAACCTGGCTCACCGTTACGATGCCGAGGTGTACTCGGTGAACGTGCTGCCGCACCTGGCGTTTGTCGAAGCCGTGCAGCCGGACCCGGAGCAAATCCGGTTGTTAGCGAGGCAGCGAATGACCGATTTGACCAGATCCCAGTCGTTCCGGACCATCCGACACAAAGAACTGATCGAGGAGGGCGAAGTTCCAGAAGTGCTCTCGAAGTTGGTCCGAGATTACGATATTGACCTCATCGTGATCAGCACCGGCGGTCGCAAGGGACTGGAAAAGCTGCTGCTGGGGTCGGTTGCGGAAGAGGTCTTTCGCAATGCCGAGTGCCCCGTGCTCACGGTTGGGCCACATGCTACTCGCTGGGAGATCGACGGCAACCTGAGGCATATCATGTACGCCACCGACTTCGGGCCAGAGTCCCTGCACGGCCTGCCATACGCGATATCTTTGGCGGAGGAGAATCAGGCTCGTCTGACCCTCCTGCATGTGGCCCCAGAACCTGGTGTGCCACTGCCGGAGCCGCAACCCGGAACTTTGCCCGTACTCGACCGGGAGGAAGTAGCGGCCTCCACGGAGATGCAGCTCCGCGCCCTGATTCCCGAAGCAAACCAGCTTTGGCATGAGCCGGAGTACAAGGTGCAATTTGGTTCACCGGCAGAAACGATTGTGAAGGCCGCTGAGACGGCGGATATGATCATGCTTGGTGTAAAGCGGCCGGCGGCCTTGACCAAACACTTCGGTGCGGGCGTCGCGTACAAGGTGGCCTGCGAGGCGCCGTGCCCGGTGCTTTCTGTAGGCGCACGGTATCGGATCTAGGGTGCGAATCGGGCTGGAGGAGATACGGAAAGACACCGCACCACGTTGCTGCGTGGCGAGCGGTAACGTGCACGGATGGGTGGCGTTTCTTTTCTAATCCCCAAGAATTCTGTAGCCACTGATAAGCCCGCAATGCCGCGTACTTGGTAGAAATTTGCCCGCCCGGGCTGACGCCAGGAGCATCGGCGGCTCTGGCAGGCGTGGCTGATTGAGGGTCTGCAAAACCTTTACTCGTTCCGACTTCCGTCTCGAACGAATTCTTACCGCAAAAGTGATTTTAGAAATCACTTCTTGGTTTTTCATGCACTTACAAAGACTAAATTTGTCAGCCGTGCTCGGTTTGAGTCCTTTGTTTGACATTTTCAGGTGGTTTCGAGTCCTATAGCGCCCACCATTACCTGCCTGCAAAAGGGCAACTTGCCACGTCGCGCGTGTGCGCAAATATCCGTTCGGGCTTCTTAGGCGTTTTCTTCTCAGGGTCGCTCGTCGCGGACAAGGACAAGCTGCGCTAGCTGCGCCGCGAGTGCACCAGCTTCAGCGAGTCGGCTTGCAGAATGCGATGAATCTGGTTGTGCGCGTGAACCGACCAGGGGCCGACGGTGTCGAGCTTGACGTAGGCTTGCCAGTGTTTGAGCGCCTTGCGCGGCTCGCGAGTTTTTTCGTAGGCGAGGGCGAGGTTATAGTGCGCATCGGCGTAGGTGGGGGCGAGTTGAATCGCCATCTTATAGGTCTGGATGGCTTCCTGCACGCGTCCAGTTTCGTCGAGAACGTTGCCGAGATCGAAATAAGCGAGCGCGTAACGGGGATCGGCTTGGAGGGCGGAGCGGTAGTGCTTTTCGGCCAGATTGAAATCTTGCCGGTTGTAATAAAGCGTACCCAGGTTGATGTGCGCCGCCGCG
>JASIKQ010000507.1 GCA_030049565.1 Candidatus Sulfotelmatobacter sp. | reverse complement strand
GAAAAGCGCGAAAGCTGGGGCAGCCTCACCGGTTGCGCTTTACGGCGGCTGAAAATTTATAAGGTGGGCCAGCCCCCCTCGTGGTGAGGGCCGCCCACCCTATTTCATCGAGTTAAGGCGGCAATTAGAGGCGGCCATGTCAGACCAAAAATGAAAGAGCGAATTGGCTGATCATCGCCAACTTGCCAGATCAATGTGATGATGCCGCCGCTGGCTACAAAGCCGATCCCACCCACAGGTGGGCAGCTTCTGGGCCAATTCCTGGCAATGGCGGAATCCCGCGAATTGCGAGCAAGACAAACGAACCAAAAACACCGCAGCCAAATTTAATCAAAAGCTTTTGAAGTTTTCTCATTCGGGCGCTTTAGTGCAGAATCCGGTACGTGTACTCGTGAATTGAGGGCGACAGGTGTGGACTTATTAGAGCATAGAGCGCGAGAATGATAAGCACGGAAAGCGGCCCCAATGTGCTCCCCTGAAGCAGGAAATGGGGAATCCAGCTTGTATTTTTGCCGTTAGCCGATTGCATTTGTGAACGGATAATCCTGTCCGTCTCGATGTCGATCATGATGCGGTCATCCTGCAGGTCACTCCATTGCCCAAAGATCGACGGCGACACGATTCTGCGTTTGAGACTGGATTCGAGATCTTGTAAAGGAGTTGCCATAGAAAGTCTCGCCGCCCGGTAACGGGATTACAACGTTACAGGGGTAATAAGGCTAGCCAGCCTCGATTATAGCGCCCACAATGGTGCCCCGTTCTAAAGCGGGACAAAACCGGAGGGCCGCCCGTCGTTCGCACTCGTGGTGAGAGCCGCAAACCCTTTCGCAAAGGGCGCGAAAGCACTGGCACCCGGCGGTACAATGTTGATAATCCTTGGATTCTGAGATATTCGTGAGTGTGCGTCTCTCCACGATCTTAATATTGGTTTTGATTTGCCCCTGCCCGCCGACAAGCGTTGCCCAACCGCAAAATTCGGAGGCTCCAGTCGGGGCTTCTGCGCCGGCAGCGATCAGGCTCGAAAATGTCAACGTTAGCCAGCGCCCGTCCGGTCTTGACATCGAAATAGCTCTCAGCGCACCGTTTGTTCCACAAGCAATTCGACTCACCGGTCCAGACCGTTTGGTCTTCGACTTTCCCGGCTACGGACCTCAAGCCACTAGCCGGCGTATCTCGGTCAACTACGGCCCGGTGCAGGATGTGCGCGTGTCGCTGTTCCAATCGCATCCTCCAGTCACGCGCGTGATAGTCGATTCGAGAGAAGCGTTGAATTTTGAGGTAAAGCCCGCCGGTAACAAAGTTCTAATTGAGATTGCTTTTCCGAATGCCGCTCCAGCTACCGCGGCCTCATCGCATTTATTGCCTTCGGCAGAGATTCCGCATTCCTCAGACAACGCCAGAGCACACGATCAGCCGCAACAAGCGATCACACTTTCCGCTCCGCGCTCGCGGCCCACTGCCTACGAATTGCAAGCCCAGGCCAGAATGCTGAGGCTCGAAAATCTGCAGGCTCTCGAAGACAAGGCGAAATCCGGCGATCCCGAGGCCGAGACCATGCTGGCGCTGGCCTATCACGATGCCGTCCTTCTGAAACGAGACGACGCCGAAGCGCTGCGTTTATTGCACCAGGCTGCCAGTCAAAATTTCATGGCGGCTCAGGAATCGCTGGGCATCTTTGCCGAAACAGGAATTGGTATGGCGAAACCCGCTCCGGAAGAAGCGCTCGACTGGTACGAAAAAGCAGTGCAACAAGGATCGCTCGATGCTGCCACCAACATCGCGTTGATGTATTCGGGCGGGATCGGTATGCCGAAAGATGCGGCAAAGGCACTGGCCTGGTTTCGACAAGCTGCCGAGGGGGGCGACGCGACCGCACAGTACAATCTGGCGCTGATTTACGTGCGCGGGAACGGCGTCCCGCAGGATTACAAAGAATTTGCTCGCTGGGCGACCGCAGCCGCGGATCAAAACGTTGTTCCCTCCTGCCTCGATGTTGCCAGCTTCTATATGCAGCCGCCTGACGGTACGCCCGCGGATATTGACCGCGCCGTTCACTACTACGAAAAAGCGGCGAATCTCGGAAACGCCCGTGCGCAGGCAAAATTAGGAAGCATTTTCGCCACCGGGATGCAAGGCAGGCCCGACTACGAGCAGGCTGTGAAGTGGTATCGAAAAGCCGCAGACCAAGGCGAGCCAGATGCTGAATTCGGCTTCGGCGTTCGCTACGCCTTAGGCCAGGGAGTTGGAGTCGATACAGAAAAAGCGCGTCAGCTTTTCACGTCCGCTGCCGATCAGGGTCAAGCCGACGCGCAATATGCCCTGGCAACCATGCTTGAGAAAGGTGACGCAACTTCGGCCGATCCATCTTTGGCCGCACATTACTACGAGCTTGCTGCTGAACAAGGGATTGCCAAGGCGCAGCTTCGCCTCGGCGAACTGCTCGCTGCCAACAAGGATTCCCGCCGGGATCGCGTCGCCGCCTGCAAGTGGCTCATGCTGGCGCAACCGTCGATCAAGGAGAGCATGCCAGTTCTGACTGATCTAAGAAAATCCATGACTGCGCAGGAAATCGCCGAAGCTGAGCATGAAGTGGATGATTGGCGCACGACGCATCGCGAAAGCCGGCGCCAATGACATCTCCGGAACGCTTCACTTCGCGAAGCATTCACTTCGCTCAAGATGACACCTTAGGCGAGCGACTACGCTGGAGGCTGGAAGGTCAGGGTGAGCACGCTCTGCACCGAAACTGCTCGTCCGTTCATGGAATAAGGCTTGAAGCGCCACTGCTTCACGGCCGCGAGCGCTGAACGGGCGAAGGCCAGCGATCCCTGGAGAAACTTTGCGTCCTCGACGTTTCCATCGCGGCCGATGATTACCTGCACGGTCACGCTGCCGCGCAATCCGCTGGCTTTGGCCGCCGCCGGATACTCGGGATCGACCGACTGAGCGAGCAGGGCGCGCACCGCGGATTCAGGCAAATTTACCGGCTCGATGGACGACATGGCTGCTTCCGGCGGCATCGCTCCGCTGGACTCGGGAGTCGAGGAAGCCAGTTGTGACTTCAGGCTCGAGGGAATGCCTGCGGAAGTGTTCGCCGATACTGCGTGTAGTGAGCTCTGCGTGGGAGGGGGACTTGATCGGACGGGCGCTGGAGTTGGCGGCGTGACTGCAGGAACAGAAGGCACCGGCGATGCTGAGATTGTTGGAGTTTGGGAAGAGGCCGCCGTACCGGCGTTCGCGGTGGAGATTGGCGAGGCGACGGCTGGCTGAACGACGCTTGGTTGAGCAGCGTTTGATGTACCGTTTGTCTGGATAACGTTTGGCGCAACGTTGGCAGGAACAACGACGGGAGTCTGAGCCGCAGGCTCACCGTTTGGAGTTGGCGACGGAGTCGGATTGCTGGCGTTGGTTGCGCCGTTTACGTTCTCCGAGACGGCGGCTGCGGAGTTGGCGTTGGCATTCTTATCCGGTTTGGCTGTGGGATCGACTACCGGCAGCACGCGAATCTGCGAGGGGTCGGTGGTTGCATCGGGAATGTTGGTTGGGGTCGGAAGAGCGTACTCGTCGCCGGCCGGCGCGAAACTGTCATGCTGAGCGACCGTCTGGGGCAGTTGTGCCGGCGGAGGATTCAGCCAGGTGTTCGCCGCGTGGATGGCCGAGCGGCTCAGCGTAAGCAGTTGCTGGCGCGCTTTGGGAACGGCGGCGACGCATACGCACGCCGCCAAGAGAATCGCGGCTGAAATTTTTGACGGCGCGAGACGCGGTGCTGGCTTGGGCGCAAGTTGCGGCTCTTGTGCGATGTGCTCTGCGGATGAGAGCTCGGGAGTCGCATTCTTGTCTTGGGCTTCCGGCTGTGGGGCATCGATTGCGGAAGTCTCTGATCTTTTTTCTGCTGACCTTTTTTCTGCTGATCTTGTTTCTGGTGACCTTGCTTCCGCTGATCTTGCTGCGAGGGACGATTCCTCAGAAGGCTTGGTTTCAAGCGGCGTGTCTCCATAGGAGAGCAAGCTCGTGTTTTCGGAATCGCTGCGAGCCGGCTGGGGCGCGGCTTTGGCGATCCGGGCTTGTAGTGCGGCCCATCCTGAAAGCGGCTCGTGAGGCTTGACTTGAACTTGGGCGGGTTCTGAAGACGGGTCTGGATCTTGCTGCGCGTTTGGTGTTTGCTGCACATTTTCTTCAACCGCGGCGGCGGTGGGTTCGAGATCGGTGAGGGCATCGACTTCTGCGACTTCGGCCTCCTGCATCGACTTCTGAACTTCAGATTCCGTTTCGGTGTCGAACTGCGCGCTCGGCAAGGAGTTTGGCGACTGCAAGAACTCTCCCGCACGAAAATGCGGTTCTGGCGACTGGGTGGCAGGAATTGGGGGAGCCGAGGGTGCCATGGCCGGAGCAGCGCCCGCTGCGGCGGAGGGGGTGACTCCTGCGGATGGAATTGGGGATGCCGGTTGCGGAGCAGGTTGAGGCTGGCTTGTTTGCTGCCTCGCCCGCAATAGCTGGAAGGCCGTGCTGAGGGTATCGCGCACCTGCTCAGTATGGATGGGCTTGAGCAAGACCGAATTTGCTCCCGCCTGCAGAGCCTTTGGCCGATCGTCATTGCTGACGATGGCCAGGGTCAGAGGGCGATGAGCTGCCTTCTGGTCGCGGGCGGTCTTAAGCAGAAAGGTGGCCTCGGGCTGATCGTCCCAGTCGGTGATGACGATTTGGAAGAGGTGAGTAGTAACCTTTTCAACGGCGTCGACCGCGCTCTCGCAGTATTCTCCCTCGGCGCCCAGTTCGGTGAGCACCTGCCAGATGGGCTGAACCGTCTCTTTATTGGAAGAGAATAAGAGGCAGCGCAAGGACATACAGATCAGACTAGGAAGACGCGGTTACCCGCGCAAGTTACTGAGGTGGAATGGGAGCAAATTGCGGAGAATGTTCTGGTGGTACATGTACGTCTGCGCCAAGGACTTCATTTGTGCTTAGAAAGAACGGCGGGTTCTCCCTAATCTGCGTGCGATAAAATGCTGGGTCGCTCGTCGGTTATAGGAAATAAAGATTCGTAACAAGTTTATGCAGAAAGCGGATGTGGTGATTATTGGCGCGGGAATCGTGGGAGCGAGCATCGCCTGCCACCTCGCCGCGGCGGGATGCCGCAATGTTCTGGTCATCGAGCGGGAGTCTGCACTGGGCAAGGGATCGACGGGCAAGAGCATGGGCGGGGTGCGAGCGCAGTTTTCCATGCCCATCAGCATTCAGATGTCGCTTTACTCCATTCCTTTTTATGCCGAGTTCGAACAGCGGCTGGGGTTTCCGTGCGATTACCGGCCGCAAGGATATTTATTCTGCGCCACCAACGAAAAGCAGCTTGCCTATTTGTGTACGAATTACGAGCTACAGGTGAAGATGGGATTGAAGAACGTTCGCCTGCTCGCGGGTGATGAAATTCGCGGGATGTTCCCGCAGCTGCGCGGCGACGACATTCTCGGCGGAAGTTTGTGCTCGACAGATGGGTTTGTCGATCCCTACAGCGCCATGAACGGATTTATGAGCTGGGCGGCAGATCACGGGGCGACGTTGTGGAAGAACACGGTCGTGACCGGCATTACGCGTGATGCGAAGGGCGTGGCCGCGGTTGAGACTTCGCGAAGCCGCGTGGCGACGCGGAAGATTGTCAACTGTGCGGGAGCGTGGGCGGCAGGAGTGGCCGCACTCGCCGGCGTAGACTTGCCGGTGCAGCCGCTGCGGCGGATGCTCGTGCCCAGCGAGCCGTTCGACGAGTTTCCTCACACCGCACCCATGATCATCGATATGTCGAATGGATTTCACTTTCGACCCGAGGCGCGCGGGTTTCTTCTGGCCTGGAACGATCCAGAAGAGAGGATTGGGTTCAAGACAGATTTCGATGCCGACTTCATCGAGAAAATTCTGACTCGCGCCGCCGCCCGCGTTCCTTGTTTCGCGAATCTGCCGGTGAATCCGAAACGAGCTTGGGCGGGACTGTATGAGATGACGCCTGACCACCATCCAATTTTGGGCGAAGCGCCGGGGGTGCCGGGATTTTTTCTGGCCAACGGCTTCAGCGGGCACGGCGTGATGCATGCTCCCGCCACGGGCAAAATTCTGAGCGATCTGATGCTCACGGGCAATACAAATCTGATCGATGCATCATTGTTGAGCCTGAGCCGCTTTGCGGAAGGCCGGCTGATCCACGAAACGGCCGTGCTATGAGCGAGACTACAGACCTGGCTCCGCAACAATACAACTATTGGCTGACCACAGCTGGATTCCCGCGGATCGAAGCGCGTCCGCTGCCGTCGCGCGCGGATATCGCTATTATCGGCGCGGGCTTTACTGGACTGTCTGCCGCGCGAGCCCTGGCTGGTCGAGGGGCGAAGGTGGCCGTGCTGGAAGGGGAGACCGTCGGCTGGGGGGCCAGCTCGCGCAACGGCGGCATGGTTCTGACGGGATTGAAACTTGGCGTCAACCAGCTGATCTCGAAATATGGACGCGAACTTACGCGACGCATGTATGCGGCCTCGCTGGCGAGCATCGATTGCGTCGAGCAAATCGCTCGCGAGGAAAACATCGACTGCGATTTCTCGCGCTGCGGCCATCTGGAAGTGGCCTGCAAGCAAAAGCATTTCGATGACTATACGCGGCAGGCGGAGGTGATTGGGCGAGAGTTTAATCACAACTTGCGAGTTGTGCAGCGGAAGGAACTGAGCGCCGAAATCGGTTCCACAATTTATTACGGGGGTATGGTGGATGAAGTCAGCGCGGGATTGAATCCCGCGCGTTATGTTGCGGGACTTGGTTGTGCCGCGGCAAAAGCGGGCGCGGAGATTTTCGAGCACACGCGCGTGGAAAGCGTGCACCGCAATTCAAGTCAAGGCGAATCAGGATGGAGGATTAGCACCTCACGCGGCACTTTGTGGGCAGGCGAAGTCTTCGTTGCGACCAGCGGTTACACCGGCCGAGCAACTCCCGCGCTGCGGAACAAAGTAATTCCCATCGGGTCGTACATCATCACGACGGAAGTTCTGCCGGAATCGCTGGCGCGCGAGCTCAGCCCGCGCAACCGCATGATCTACGATTCGAAAAATTATCTTTATTACTACCGGCTCACGCCGGACCGCCGAATGCTGTTCGGAGGCCGGGCCGCATTCTTTCCTGAAACTGAGCAGACCATTCGGCGCAGCGCCGAAATTCTGCGGCGCGGCATGATTGAGGTTTATCCGCAGCTACACGAGACGCGGATTGATTATGTCTGGGGCGGCACGCTCGATTTTGCTTTCGACATCATGCCGCATGCCGGCCAGATTGATGGCCTGTACTATGCTCTCGGCTACGCGGGACACGGCGTGGCCATGGCGACGTATCAGGGGCAGAAGATGGCGGAGTTGATCGCGGGAAAGAAAACGGAAAATCCGTTTGCAGGCATTCCGTTTCCCGGAGCGCCGTTGGGCTTGTACGATGGCAGGCCTTGGTTCCTGCCCGTCGCCGGAATGTGGTACAAGCTTCTAGATTGGGTGAGTTGAAATGCCTAACTTGGGCAGGTCACTGAAACGGATTCTGGATGGTCATCCGCATATCAATCACCTGCCCATTCTGTAAATCTTCGGTGTAGAGCACGCCGCATCTCACCTCAAGGGCGGAGGCAACGACCAGCGCGTCATAAATTCCATATCCATACCTCTCTGCGATCCTCAC
Source organism: Candidatus Sulfotelmatobacter sp. (assembly GCA_030049565.1). Classification (GTDB taxonomy): domain Bacteria; phylum Acidobacteriota; class Terriglobia; order Terriglobales; family Acidobacteriaceae; genus Sulfotelmatobacter. The sequence goes on along the minus strand of JASIKQ010000507.1, from coordinate 3,160 downwards.
GGCTTCTCGATGGGTTTCGATTGTGACGGGAATCGTATCAGGACAGAGAACCCGAATCCACTGCAATCCCATCGTCACCTCGCTCCACGGCATCTTGAACCTGCGCCGAGCTACTGACACGAACTCGTTCAAAACCTGTACGCTGATCACACCTCCAGCAACCAGCAATTCCTCGGCGCGCCCACTGCGCGGGTCGTTCTTCAAGGCAGCGTAGATGAGCACGTTAGTATCGAAGAATGGTCTACCGTTCATGCGCCTCTTCGCGGTTGAAGACAAAGCCTGCGGGAAGATTGCGGCGCAACTTGCGCAGGCCCTCTAAAGCCTGTTCCCGCTTTCGGTCTCTCTTAATCTCGAATTTCTTGCTGCCGACAATCTGAATCTCGATGTCGTCGCCATCTTTCAGATCAAGTGCCTGTACCACCACTGCCGGCAGGCGGACAGCCAGACTATTTCCCCACTTTGAAACTCGCATACTTGGGTCCCTTGGATATACATTTGAATTGTATATCCACAGCGGCGCCGGCCGCAAGCCGAAGCCCTGGCTGCTCCGCTCAGCATGACAAATCCCTAGAAATTCTTGTTGGCAGGATCCAGTAGACGGCGGGGCCGAGCACCATGGCGACGACACCGCCGATAGTCGCGAATCTATCGCCGCCCAGCAAAGCCACCGCCGCCATGATCACCGGCGCGCCGACTACGTAGATCAAACCTGCGTGCCCGCCGGGAATCACGAAGGGGCGCGGCATGTCAGGGCGGGTGCAGCGCAGCTTCCATGCCGAGAGAACAGTCAGCACCGTCGTTGCCGAGCGCAGCCAGATATAAACCGAGATCAGTTGTACGAGACTATGCCACGCCAACAGGGCATAAATTGCCGCTGACAGCACGATTGCCAGCCAGGGCGTGCCATGCGATGCGTGTTTGCGGGTGAGAGCGGCCGGAAGATATCCGTCTTCGGCCATGGCGAAGGGCATGCGGGTGGTGGTGAGTACAGTGCTGTTGAGCAGAGCGACATTTCCTACCACGGCGGCGAGCGTCATCCAGGTGCCGAGCCATGGGCCTCCGATGAGGCGGGCGGCGTCAGAGAAAAATCCGGTGTGCCAGTTCTGCCAGTGGCCGGCGGAGCCGAGTCCGGCGACAGTGGGCAGAAAATATGCGGCCATGGAAAGCGGCACCACCAGTGCCAGGGCGCGGGGATAGGCGCGTTGCGGATTTTCCACTTCTTCGGCGACGGTTGAGAGCTGTTCGTATCCGGAATATAGCCACAGGCCAAGCGCCAGCCCCACGCCGAAAATTTTGAATATCGGTTGGTGCGGCGGCGTCCAGGGGAGAAAGGGATTGTAATGCCAGTGCAGAAGCGCCATTACGATCATCGTGGCAACGGGAATGAAAATAAAAATTTCCAGCGCGGTTGCAACCTGGCCGACCATTTTGATTCCGCGCACGTTGATCCAGGTGATCACTGCGATCAGCGCGAGGGAAACGAGATAGTGCTTCCATCCACCGGTTAGGGCAGGAAAGTAGTAGACGAGATAGTCGGTGAAGAGAACGGCGTAGGCTCCGCCCAGAAGGAACGACGCCGACCAGTTCCACCACCCCGCGAGAAATCCCCAGAAGTCGCCGAAGGCGGCGCGGGTCCAGCGGTAGAAGCCACCTTCGACCGGCATGGCGGTAGTCAACTCTGCCGAGGCGAGAGAAACCGGAATGCACCAGAAAAACGGCAGCACGAGAAGATAGAGGAGGGTAATGCCCGGGCCGGAAGTGGTGACCATGTCCTCCAGTCCAAATGGCCCGCCCGTGGTGTAGGAGAACATCACGAAGACGAGATAGAAGAAGCCGGCCTTGCGGAGTGACGATTGGGAGTGAGTCGTCAATGGCGTGGGAAGTTGTTGATTTCTGATGTTGATTGTTGATTGAACCCTACACTCTCATCATTCGCTATTCAATCGGCAATTCGAAAATCAACAATCAGCAATTCTATGCCGCAAGTACCGCTGTCAGCGCGCCTTCGAGTTCGAGCAGCTTGCGCTTTACCTCGAGGCCGCCGCCGTAGCCGCAGAGCGAGCCGTCAGAGGCGATCACGCGATGGCACGGAACCACAATCGCAATCGGGTTTCGATTATTAGCCATGCCTACGGCGCGAAATGCGCTGCACTTTTTTACCGCGCGGGCGATATCGGCGTAGGTGCGGGTTTCGCCATAAGGAATCGCCAGGAGCGCGCGCCAGCAGGCAAGCTGGAAATCTGTGCCGCGCAGGTCGAGTGGGAAGCTGAATGCGTGCCGCCTGGCGGCGAAATACTCCTGCAGTTCGCTGACGTACGGCTGCATACGGTCAGGCGAGTCTTCGAATTGAAAACGAACTTTTTGTGCGCGGGCATTTGTATTCTCTCTGCGAACATCTCGCGGATTGGGGCGAATCGATGGTTGTCCCGGCAATCTTCTGTCGAATTCCAGCGCGACTAATCCTGTGGCGGAAGCGGCCAGAAACAGCGGTCCGACTGGCGAGTCGATGGTAGTTGTGTAAAGGACTTCCATGGTAGTGACTGAGAAACAAAAGATATCAGACTCTGCTGCCCGCGGGAGTTAAGAAGTTCTTGCCCCTCGAGTCGCTATCATCCAATTGAGTGATGCCATTGCGACGGTTCCGATCAAGATAAGCGATTGCCGGAAATCCACTCGCGTGACCAGAAGCAGACATAGCAGCACGCCGACGACAGAAAAGAAGTTGCCTGCGGGCAGGGTGAACATTGCCTGAGTCGGTTGCTTGCGCCGCAGAATTGGCAAAGCAGCGCAACCAACCCCGTAATAAAGCAGCCGCGCCACGGCTGACAGCGTTACATTCCATTTGAATTCGCCGATCAGCGCGAAAATCCAAACCAGCGCTGCAAAAGCAAGAATTGAAACATAAGGGGTGTGGAAGCGACGATGCACAGCGGCGAATATTTGGGGGAAGTCTCCCTGCTCGGCGAGCGCGAACGGGACGCGCGGCAGGGCGAGGATTTTGGCGCTGAGGTAGCCATAGAAAGATATCAGCGCGCCGATGGCGACCAGAGCGGCGCCTAAGGGGCCAATCGCAACCCGCGCGACATCTGCCAAGGGCCGGGAACTATGCGCGGCGTCAGGCAACACGCCTACGACCGCCCATTGGATTAAAGCGTAGATC
>JASIKQ010000506.1 GCA_030049565.1 Candidatus Sulfotelmatobacter sp. | reverse complement strand
CAGCAGAATATCTCTTATGTCCGCGATGCGGGCGAGGCCATCGCCCAGGTGCGCGGTGGTAACGCTAATATCGCTTTTCTCATGAATCCCTGCCAGATCAAGCAGGTTCGCGACATCGCGTTTGCCGACGAAGTCATGCCCCAGAAATCGACCGATTTTTATCCCAAACTGCTGAGCGGGTTGACCATCTATGCGTTGGAGTAGGGGCGGCTCGAGCGCCCAAACATTGGGCATAGCCATAGCGTCTGGCATTCTCTTGACCTTAGCAGCTCTGCTGGTCTTCGCTGCCTCCCCCGAAAAGCACCTCTCTATTTACTCCACGGCCGCGAATTACTCTTTGCCCCTCGTGCAGCGGCAAGGGCACGACTACGTTGGCCTGCTGGAACTGCTGGAGCCCCTGGGCACTGTCAGTGCCAAATCCGATGGGCAGCGCTGGCGTCTGCATTACAACAACGTTCTAGGAGAGTTTACCGTCGGCGAAAGCCGCGCACACATTCAGGGACGCGACGCCGATCTGCCCGACAAATTTCTTCTCGAAAACGGCCGCGGGCTGGTTCCGGTTGCATCTTTGACTTCCCTTCTGCCGCGCATTCTGGGCGGTCCCGTAACCCTGCACGCCGAATCCGACCGTCTCTTTATCGGCAGCGTGGGCACACATTTCACGACATCGATTGCTCCCGATGATCCTTCGCGTCTGATCTTTCACTTCACGGCTCCGGTCAATCCTTCGGTCGCAACTGAACACGGCAAGCTGCGCATGACTTTTAGCCGGGAACCAGTGATCGCGCCGGCCTCGCCCACTCTCACTTTTGATAGCAAGATAATCCCCGAAGCCATCTACTCCGAAAACAATGGTGCAGCCGAAATTGCGGTGACCACAAACATCCCGCTGATGGCGAGCTTCAGTCCGGATGGTCGAACCATCACCCTGGCGCCATCGAAGGCGCAGGCGGAGGCGCCAGGCAACAACGCCACCACCCCCGCCCCTCCGCAAAAGCCAAATGCACCCCCACCGGCAATGGCCAGCGCTGCCCCAGTCCCGCGCCGTTACTTCGCCGTCGTGGACGCAAGCCATGGCGGCAACGATATCGGGGAAACCCTCAGCCCCACTCTCGCAGAAAAAGACATCACCGTCGCGTTTGCCCGGCGCTTGCGCCAGGAACTTGAGAATCGAGGAATTCCCACGCTGGTCTTGCGCGATTCCGACGCGAATCTCTCGCTCGACGAGCGCGCATTCACGGCCAATAACACGCGCGCAGCCGTGTACGTTGCGATCCATGCCGCTTCCAGCGGCCACGGAGTTCGCCTCTATACCGCGCTGCTTCCCTATGCCGATGAGGAGGACTTGGGGCCGTTTCGCTCCTGGAGCACCGCGCAACAATCATCGCTGGCGGCCAGTCAGGCTGCCGTCGCCAGCGTTGCCACCGAATTGAAAAAGCAACAGGTCGCAGTCCGCACTCTGACCGCGCCCCTGCGTCCCCTGAACAACGTGGTGATGGCTGCATTTGCAGTCGAGATTGCGCCCTCCGCATTGGATATGTCGCAACTGACTTCGCCAAACTATCAGCAACTCACCATGAGCGCGGTGGCTAATGGAATCGCCGATATTCGCGCACAACTGGGGGTGGGTCCGTGATTCCTCGCCATCTTTATATCGGGATCAGCGTTCTGCTCTTGGCCGTGTTCGCCATGAGCGTCTACGCCTGGCGTATGCGCAGAGGCGTCGCCGCAACCCCGGTTTCTGCGGTCGACACCCGCCCAGTCGCGCCCCCCGCGGCCGGGCCGACCGAACAGGTGGCGCTTTTCGTCGCCTATGACGACATTGGCATGCTGCAAGCGCGCACCGCGCGCATTCCCTTGCCCTCGGTTCGGCAACAGCGCGCAGAAGAATTGCTGCGCGCGCTGCTGGCGCTTTACCTCGACAAAAGCTCGCCTCATCCCCTGCCGCCCGGCTCGGATGTTCGCGGCGTCTATCTGATCGACCCCGGACTCGCCGTCATCGATATGAACGCCGCCTTTGCCGATGGCCACCGTTCCGGCGTGCTTTCGGAGGAGTTGACTGTCGCCTCATTCATTCAGACATTATCGGCAAATATCCCAGGGGTTTTGAAAGTAAAGATTCTGGTTGAGGGCAAAGAACGCGAGACTCTCGCAGGACATGCGGATTTATCGGGGTTTTTCGATGTCGTATCCGTGAATCAACTGGCAGCGCAGTTGCAGTCAACGCAGTAGAAGGACCTGAGAAGAAAAGGGTCTCAGGAGGAAAAACGCGCGTGAAGAGCGGGTGCCACGTCCCGCCGTCTTTGCGAGACGTGGGACTCGCCGACGCAAGACCAAAACCTAAGCGTTCGCCAGCACAGGCTCCACGCCGTAAATCGGGTACCACGAAGTCGCGGCTTTCAGCTTGCCATTCACATTGTTGATGTTCTTGACGCCTTCGGTTTCCAGCCAGTGACGAAACGCCGCCGCACCCTGTTTCGCGTAAACTGGAATACCATCTTTCCACGTAGCGCGTCCGCAGAGCACCCCGTTGAATTTCACTCCCGATTCTCCTGCTAACTCAAGAGTCTCGCTGAACTCAGCGTTGCTCACGCCGGCAGAAAGATAAATAAAGGGCTTGGTCGCTGCGGCTGCCGCCGTATGGAACAAGTCAATCGCCTCTTTCTTGCTATACGCCTTCTGCCCGGCGAACGATCTCGTGCCCTCGACAAACTTCATGTTCACCGGCACTTCGACCTTCAGCACATCCACGCCATAGCG
>JASIKQ010000505.1 GCA_030049565.1 Candidatus Sulfotelmatobacter sp. | reverse complement strand
AGCCTACGAACGCGGCAGGCGCCAGGCGCTGGCCTTGATGGACAAGGGCTTCCATATGGGCGGCGTGATTCGCGCTACACGCGACGAGTGGCATGAGCGATAAAACCTTTGTCGACACGAACGTTTTGATCTACGCCCACGACGCTGACGCAAAAGCGAAGCACGAGATGGCAAAGACTGTGCTTCGGGAGCTGTGGGAACAGCGTGCCGGTGTCCTCAGCATGCAGGTACTGCAGGAATTTTATGTGAACTCTACTCGCAAGATTGCGAAGCCGCTTCCCAGAAGCCAGGCGCAATCTGTGGTTAGCACCTACTCGCCATGGTGCATGGAAACAACTCCGGCGGAAATTGCCGCAGCGTTTCGCATCGAGGAGGAAGCACGCATCAGTTTCTGGGATGCACTTATCGTTGCCTCAGCGGCCAAAGCGGGGTCGGTCCGCATTCTTTCCGAGAATCTGAACGCGCGGCAGATAATCGTCGGCATCCGCATAGAGAATCCGTTCGCCTGATCCTCGGCAAAGCTCCAAAGGTCGCCAGTGCCCTCACTATACTGATCCCATGCTCCGGCAGATCACCACACACTCCGCCGAGGAGACGATTGCTTTCGGGCGCACGCTGACCGAACTGCTGGCACCACCGAGGCTGGTGCTGCTGCGCGGCGATCTTGGGGCAGGGAAGACCACGCTGGTCAAAGGAATTGCGGCGGGATTCGGCGCGGCCAAAGAAGATGAAGTGACCAGCCCCACGTTCACGCTGGTGCACGAGTATCATGGGCCGCGGGTGAACGTTTACCACGTCGATCTTTATCGCATTGATAGGTCACGTGAACTAGAAACGCTGGGATTCGACGATTTGCGCACCGAGAATAGCATTCTGCTGATTGAATGGGGAGAGAAGTTTGCCCGCTTCGTGCGCGAACGGGATGTGGAGATTTCTCTTGAACGCACGGGAGAGGATGAGCGCAGGATTACAGTGAGCAAGTGAGGAAAATAAAATGTTTCTGCAGTTCCAACCCAGGGAGAGCCGTGCGGATACCGTACGATAATCGAACGCGGCACGATGAAACAGAGAATCACAGAATTTTTTCAAGATGAAGAAAACCATTGGGTAGCGAAGCTGGCTTGCGGCCACACGCGGCACACGCGCCACAATCCGCCATGGCAGAGCCGGCCTTGGGTGGTGACTAGCGAAGGCCGCGCCGCCAGAATCGGCACTACGTTGGATTGCAAGAAGTGCGACGAAGAAGCTACTTCGCGGCCCAGTCTGCGCTCGGTTGGATAGGAAACGGCTCCAGGATATATCTGAGGGTTTTTGAGTAAACCATGAAGTGTACTTATATTTTGTTCCTTGTAATCTGTCTCAGCTTGCACGCCGCTGCCCAGCAGCCGCAGTGGTGCAAGAAGCTGCCGCGGCCGGCTTACGCCAAGTTGGAGCGGGTTCCGGTCGCGGATAGCTGGTTTGAAGTGTACAAGATTCGTCCTGGAGTGTTTGCCATCTACGAGCCGCATCAACTGGAAGAGGTCATTTCATATTTGATCATTGGCAGCAATCGAGCGCTGCTGTTCGATACCGGCATGGGCATCAGTAACATTAAAGCCGTCGTCGAAACGTTGACCAGGCTTTCCGTGAGCGTGTTGAATTCGCACACTCATAACGACCACGTCGGCGACAACTGGCGCTTCGACGATATCTACGGCATGGATACGGATTTCACTCGCGCCAACGCACGCGGATCGAAACAAGACGCGCAGGCCGAACTGGCTCCCGGCGAGCTCTGCGGAAGTTTGCCCAAAGGTTTCGATGCGGAGGCCTATGCCACCAAGCCATTCCACATCACCCATTGGCTGCACGATGGCGACGCCATTGATCTCGGCGGGCGCACGCTGAAGGTAATCGCCACGCCCGGCCACACCCCGGATGCGATTGCGTTACTCGATACGCAAAATGGTCTGCTGTTCACGGGAGACTCGTTCTATCTTGGGCCTATTTATCTATACCGCCCCGAAACCGATCTGGATGCCTACGTTTCTTCGATGCAGAGACTCGCGGCACTGGTTCCGCGCGTGCAGTTATTGCTGCCGTCGCACAATCTGCCGGTGGCTGATCCGAGTTATCTGCCGAAGGTAGTAACTGCGATCCAGCGGGTTCGACAGGGCGAAGTGAAGGCGATTAGCACGGATGGGAAACATGAGTATGTGTTTGGGGATTTTTCATTTCTCATGCAGTGAGCAGAATTCGCTCGAGAAGGAAAAGAACTGCTGTGACTGAGGGCGCCTACGGCCAAACTGGGAGCGACTTTCAAAATCCCATGATGTTATAGCCGCAATCCACGTAGATCACTTCGCCCGTAATGCCGCTGCTCGCCGCGGATGCTAGAAAAACTCCGGTCGAGCCGACTTCGCTCACTTCCACGCTGCGTCCGAGGGGGGCATGTTCGGCGTGTGCCTTCAGCATGTCGCCGAAGCCGGCAATGCCGCGCGCAGCCAGGGTTTTGACCGGACCGGCTGAAATCGCGTTCACGCGAATGTTTTTCTTCCCTAGTTCGTAGGCGAGATAGCGAACCGAACATTCGAGTCCCGCTTTGGCCACAGCCATCACGTTGTAGCGCGGCACAACTTTCTCTGACGCGAAGTACGTCATCGTCATGATTGAGCCGCCGTCCTCCATCAGTGGCGCGGCGGCGCGTGCGACTGCGACCAAAGAATAGACGCTTACATCCATGGCGATGCGGAAGCCTTCGCGCGATGTGTTGACGAAATCGCCCTTGAGTTCGTCGGCGGGGGCAAACGCGACCGAGTGTACCAGCGTGTGCAGCTTGCCGTGCCGTTCTTTCAGAGTGTGGAAGAGCCGCTCAATTTCGTCGTCTTTGGTGACGTCGCACATGTACGCTTCTGCGCCGGGCAGTGAGAGAATCAGGTCTTTGGCTTCCTGCTCCAAGCGCTCATTCTGGTAGGTGATGGCGAGTTTCATTCCTGCGGCGTGAAGTCCGGTAGCGATCGACCACGCGATCGAGCGTTTGTTGGCGACTCCGAAAACGACGCCATTACGGCCTTGAAGATCAGAGAACATGAGTGCTCCTTGGAATGGGAAAGAATAACATTTACCAGGGAGGCACTGAGACACGGAGAAGGCATGGGTCAAAAGCGCTTCGCCGCCGAGAGACAGAGAAATCTAAATCTTCTCTTTCCTATTTAACGATTCTCTCTGTGTCTCCGTGGCCCCGTGGTGATTAGTGACCTCCGCCCTTGCATACAGCCGCGTTCGGCGCTAGGATTCGCCTGCTAGCGAAAGTGCACTCCGATTCCGAGACTGAGGTGTTTCTATGAAGCGCCATGCACGCTGGCTGAAAAGTTCTGCCCTTCTCTTCTGTTGTATCCTCTGTGCGGCACTCGCCGCCGGGCAAATCGACAGAATCGTCATTCCTGCTGGCACACCGGAAGATCACGACCTCCAGGCTATTTCGAACGAGCAGGATGCGGCGAAAAAGCTCGCCATGTATCAGGACTTCGTGCAGAAATACTCCTCGAACCCCGCGGCCGTTGCCTACGGGAACTGGCAGATTTCGCAGGCTTATCAAACTTCCGGTGATCTGAGTAAGGCTCTCGAATATGGGGACAAAGCGCTGGTAGGATCTCCTCACAATCTCGATATCCTTGTCTCGCTGGCCAGTATCGCGCAGCAGGCAAAAGACAATGCCAGATTAATGACCTATGTCGCCAAAGGAGGCGAGGTCTGCGATTCCCTCGGCAGGCAGAAGAAGCCGGAGGGCATGAGCGACGATGAATTCACCCGCCAAGTGACGGAAGAAAAGAACGCATCCAAAAATAGTTGCGATTTCCTTGAGTCCGCCGGGTTCAATGCGATTGCCAGCGAGAATGACCCGAAGAACCGCATGGCAGAGATCGAAACTTTCTCCGCGGCATTTCCAGATTCGAAGTTTTCAAATGACGTCGCGAGCTACGCCATGTACACACTTGGCCCGGGACAGTTAAACGATCAGGCGCGGCTGTTTGCGTACGGCGAAAAAACGCTGGCGGCCAATCCCAACTCGCTGCCGGCTTTGCTGTTGCTGGCCGGATCCTATGTCGATGACCCTCACCCCGGCAGCCTGACCAAGGCGATCACGTACTCGGAGAAAGCGATCGCGGTCGCCAAAGCCGATGAGCCCGATGCCGATAAGACGAGGAAGCTGTCAGGCGGAATTGCGCATTCGGTTCTTGGATATGCCTATATCAAGCAAGACAAGACGCAGGCGGCCATTCCGGAACTGAAGTCCGCCGTCGGGCTGCTGAAGGGACAAGACGATCAGCAATATTCGATTGCGCTCTATCGCCTGGGATTCGCGTACGCCAAACTGAATCGCTTTACCGAGGCACGAGAGGTGTTGATGGAAGCAGTAAAGATTTCGGGCCCGGTGCAGGCAATGTCACAGGATCTGCTGGCCAAGGTAAACGGAGCGCGGGCGAAAGGGCGGTGAGCGAAGCTGTTACGGAACCCGTGCTGTCTGCTGAAGCGGACTCAGTTTGTTCCACTTTGCCCTCCCGGCGCCTAGGTGTCGAGGTAATGAATGCCGCCGCTGCCACGACTGGGCCGGTTTTATCTCGCTCGGCTTGGGTCGCCTGCAGGTTTCGTAACAAGCTCAATCGGCGCCCGTTGCCGAACTTACCGTTTTCATGGTTTGGCTAATTCCTCCGAAAGCAACTGCGCCTTTTGCGCCAGACTGTGTGCGAGATCGGCGTCTCCTTGGACGCTTGCATCCTTCGATTGTTTCAGGAACTGTTTAATCTGATTCACCATTTCCTGCTGGCTGGAATTCAAATCGCGGCCTTCGATCTTCTTCAAATTGTCTTCGGTAGTCGCAGTGAGTTGCTCGGTGGAGCGCTTCTGTGCGGCTTGTTGCGCGTTCGTGGCCGGGACCAGTTGAATTTCCGGCTCTTTCGCTCCACCGTTACGCACGATTTTCTTCGGAGGCGGGCACGGCTTTGCAGAAGCGGCGTTGGCTGAGCCGGGAGCGGTCGAAGCAGAAGCAGCCGCGTTCGCTCGAGTCGCTCCTGGCGTTGCGGGACCCGCTGAGTTTGTGGGGTTGCCAGTCTGCGTAGTTGCGAC
>JASIKQ010000504.1 GCA_030049565.1 Candidatus Sulfotelmatobacter sp. | reverse complement strand
TGAACTCATTCGAGCCATGAACTATGTGGAAGACATTACGGCAACCCTGCGCCGTATCTGTCTCTATATTCCCAGCATGAGCGCCGACGAGCGCAAGCGGCTGGCAGAATCCCTGCGCGCCGCGGGTGGTGCGCTGAATGCCGTGCTTGCCGATCTCGAGAAGGCGGGTCAGTAATGGCGCACATGGACACCGTTGCGGTGATTGGCGCCGGCATCATGGGACGCGGCATCGCCCACGCCGCTGCCCTCGGCGGCTACCGCACCATTCTGGAAGACTTGCTGCCCGCAGCGCTGCGCAAAGCAGAGAGCGAAATTCGCTCTAATCTTGACAAAGCCGTTGAGCTCGGCAAAGTACAGGCCGGAGATGCCGACGCTGCATTCCGCCGCCTGCAATATGCCGGCTCGGTCGAAGAAGCCGCTCGCGAAGCCGATCTGGTGATCGAAGCGGTTCCCGAAGAGATGGAATCGAAGATCGAAATTTTCACTTTGCTCGACAAAATTTGCCGTCCGACGACGATTCTGGCTTCGAACACGTCATCGCTCAGCATCACTGAAATCGCCAGCGTGACCTATCGCGCCAGAAAATGCCTCGGTATGCATTTCTTCAATCCCGTGCACAAGATGAAACTTCTCGAAGTGGTGCGCGGACTGGAAACCGATCAGGAAACTTTGGATACCGCTGTCGAAGTCGGCAAACGCATGGGTAAGGATGTTGTGGTCATCAAAGAATCGCCGGGGTTTATCACCAGCCGCATCAATGCCATGATCGGCAACGAAGCCTTCTACATGTTGCAGGAAGGGATTGCCTCTGCCGCCGATATCGACAAGGCGCTCAAGCTTGGCCTCAACCATCCCATGGGGCCTTTTGAGATGGTTGATCTGGTGGGGCTCGACACCAGGCTGCACATTCTCGAATACCTGCACAAATCTCTGGGAGAGAAATATCGTCCCGCGCCGCTGCTGGTGCAGTATGTGAAGGCGGGGCGGCTGGGAAGAAAATCGGGACGTGGAGTTTATGAGTATCCGGAAGTGAAAGAAGCTTTTGTCAAGAATTGATCGCAGGGCGGAGGATCCATCTACTTCGATTTTCCGAAACCGAGGCCCGACAGGCCCGCTGATTCTCGCGATTCAATCCCCTTGCTTGCCACCAGCACATGAAAACTCTCTCCCATTCCTGCAGGAGTAACCAGATGCTTCAGTTGCAGCGCGACCTTCGCTCGTTCCTGCGGGAGCCTGCAATCCTCGAACGCGTCGGCGAATTGATTGCCTTCGCCAATTCCGAATAGGAATTGCGATTGCGTGACCAGCTTGTGCGCTAACATGCCCTGCTCTTCGGCGGCAGCGGCGAGTGCGGTGAAGTTCACATCAGCCGTAATGTCCTGTTCACCCGGCGCCTCGTAAGGACTGCCGCTGACCGAATGCTGGCGAATCGCTTTTAATGTGCCGCGATGGCGCCCGGCGAGTTGCTCTTCGCGGGTGTAGCCGTAGTCGATCGCGATGAGAAAGCCCTGCTGGATGCCGGCGGCGATGCGATCCATATATCGATACGCCGCGAGCGGAAGCTCGAGCCGCTCGCCCTCCTCCGGCCGAACTGAGTAGTGGTCGAGAAACTCCAATTCCTCTGGCGAAGCCGGCGCCCAGCTTTCGACAAGGCGATCGCCGTGCACGTCCATGCGTAACGAGCCGTGGGTGCTGACAATTTCGACCGGCAAGGCGTCGAAAAATTCATTGGCGAAGACAATAGCGTCGGAAATCGAACTGGGACGGCCAAATTGCGTGGTCGGTAGCGACGCCTTCCCCGCCGCAAGATAACGTGACAATGTGCCCTCAATGCGGACCCGCAAGGCAGGCGAACTCTCAACCAGCACGTAACGCAGCGCCCGAAAAAAATCGGGAAACTTCTTTTCTGACCAATCGAGAACATCTTGCGCAAACAATCCCCGACCGGGACCGAATTCGATCAATTCGATCTGCGCAGGCGAGCCAAGCAAGCGCCACATCTCCTCGAACTGCCGCGCCATTAGTCGTCCGAATACCGCGTGAACGTCACTGGAACTGTAGAAGTCGCCAGCCTTGCCAAATTGCTGCGCATTTCGCGCGTAGTAGCCGAATTTTGGGTCATAAAGGCAAAGTTCCATGTAGCGCGAAAAAGGGATCGGGCCGCGCTCGCGGATTTCCGCTGCGATCGTTTGGCGAAGAGGATTCACGATTCTTTGCCGCGTCGCTCGGCGAGGTCCTGAGGCGTGCGAATGAACATTTCTACGAAATAATCGTGCAGGGCATCGTAGAGCTGCCGCTGGAAAGTCCATTCGAATTGTGGGTGGTCAAGATCGCGGGGATGGAGGTCGAAATAATACGTGTGCACGGGAACAGAAGAATCTTTGAACTGGATGATGACTTCCACCCCGTCGCCTTTGGCGCGCGCAGAAAAATTCAGCAGCGGGTGTTCATACAAACGAAGTTGGGCGAGCACTTTGTCGAGGCGAGGGTTGATGGTTCCGGGCACAGTGGGATTGTAAAGTACGGCGGACGAAAGGCGATTGCATGTTGTGCCCCACGCCTCCGGGAAGAGGCGTGGGGGTCCCGGGCAACGTTCAGGCGAGGGGTCTCAATCCCGCCAGACGATCTGACCAGTAATACGCGGCCAGATGACGCGAAGTTCCCCGCTCTAGTTGGTCATTAGACCATTGAAGGACAAAAAAGTTAGCCCGGACAGGCGCATTAAGAAGAAAGATGACTTTGGTCTCATATGCTTATGACCGCCGAGTATTCGCGGCTAAAGCTCGTAACTGGCACTGCCGATTATCCTCACAAGTACATTTGGGCTAATGCAGGCTCTTATTTTCTGGGAGGATCGTGAGCTCCATCGCACCGACTCAAGTTCAACAGCGCCGCAAAAGGGGCGCAATCCCCGATTATGTCTTGAATACCCAGAAAAGACTTGTATGGGTAAAGTTCCGCAGTAGAGTCACCGTCAAGGACATTGAAAGGTATGCCGCCTCCCTGCGCATGAACCCGCTGTTCAGGCCCGATTTCTCCGAAATTGTCGATATGAGCGAGGTCGAAGAGCTTGAACTTAAAGCGGAGGAATTCATTCGCCTGGCCGACGAAATCGATCCCTTTTCCGAGCAGGCGCTGCGCGCCTTTGTGGTGCGGGACGAGGTTCAGAAGCATGCCGCCCGCATGCACCAGATTTTGCGCGCTCCCCGCAACTTCTCGATCTTTGACTCCATTGAAGATGCCCGGCGCTGGATAGGTGCCTGAGCATGAATTCCGTGGCCGCCTCGCAAATTGGGTTATACTCTCCGGCGACTTAATTCCTCCGGCGAGGCGCGTGATGAGCGGACGGCACAAGGCTGCATTGTTTCTCACCGTCTTCGGCTGCGTGGTGCTCTTGGCGGGCGCGGCGCTCCACCTGATCGCGGGGTATCCTCGGGTGGTATCAGGCGCAACCGCTTCGAACTTGCCCCCCGGCCTTCAATCCGCCTTCCGGACGGTCTTCCTGCTGCTTGGATGGGACTGGATCGTGACCGGGATCATCGTGCTGATCGCGTCTGTCAGCGCCACAAAATTGGGCAAGGCGATCGTTCTTGTCTGCGGGCTTTCCCTGCTGGGCCACACAGCGATCATGGCACGTTTCCTGGGCTGGTTCGCCGGCACCGACATAATCTTTGCGGCGGGCCTGCTAATCTTTTGCGGCGGTGCGCTCTTTCAGAGGGCGAGCGGATAGCCACCGCAATCCCCGCTAAGCGCCCGCCGCCTATTACCAATCAGAATTCGAAGTAGCCTGAAGCTTGCGGGGGAACACGATCGCCCTCGGTGCCGGTAGCCGGTAGCAGGCCCATGACTCCACTCAGCGCTTCCCATGCGGCCTGATTCAGCGCCGGGTCGGAGCGCACAAGGTCGCGGATCATGTCCCATGCGGCCATGTTGAGCGCGCCTTCCGGTGGCGGCCCCATAGCCAGTGAGACCGAACACTGGGGACAGAAGCTGATGCGCTGCGCCGACGACTT
>JASIKQ010000503.1 GCA_030049565.1 Candidatus Sulfotelmatobacter sp. | reverse complement strand
AGATGCCGGGGATGTAAAACCAAGCTTCAGGCTTCGGCTATGGGGCTTCGGTCTGCCGCTCCTCCTCTCCGATTGGCTTCTGCTTCTGCCGAAGCCTAAGCCGAAGCCGAAAGCTACAGGTCCAAGCCCGCTCCTATGAAATGGCGCTCCCTCGAAGCATCGACCGTTGGAATGGACTCGCGTCCTCTGCGCGAAATCCTCGCCGAGCGCAAAGAATCCATCGCCAAGTATGTTCCCTCCGAAACTCAGGCCATTCATGCTCGGGCAATTGCCGAACTGAAGCGCAAGCGCCTCGCGGCCGACATTCTGCCGGTCGGCTCAAAGATTCCGCCATTCCAGCTTCCCGATCAAAACGGCAACAACATTTCCTCTGGAGATTTGCTTGCAAAAGGGCGCGTCATTCTCTGCTTCATTCGCGGCCGCTGGTGCCCATTCTGCGTCGCGCAGATGGCAGCGATGAACGCAATCTTGCCGGAGATCGAAAACGAAGGCGCAATCCTGGCTGCCATCTCTCCGCAAACCGTGAAGCAATCGTTCTTCATGAACGATCAGCACAAGCTGCGCTTTCCATTGCTTTCAGATTCCGCCAACGACGTGGCACGCCAGTTCGGCTTGAGTTACCGCGTTTCCGATGAGCAGAGAGAACTCTACAAACGCACCTTCGTCAACCTGCCTTTCGTCAACGGCGATAACAGCTGGGAGTTGCCGATTCCGGCAACGTACGTTATCGATCGTGATGGAACTGCGCTCTATGTTTCGGCGAATGAGGACTACACCGAGCGGCCGGAACCGACATGCATCCTGGATTTTCTGCGCACCCTCAGTGGCTAAAGCCCGATCCTCTATATAGCCTGTCGTCACGGCTGAAACCGCGCCCTTCCACGATTCTGAAGCAGGCGCGCACGCCATACGGGCGCATTCGATACACTGAATACTTCACATGAATTACATCTACGGCATCAATGCCGTCAGCGAAGCGCTGAAGGCGCGCGGGCGGGCCTTTCAGTGGGTCGGCATGGCGAAGGAGCGGCACGACCTGCGGCTCCAGCGCATGATCGAAGATTGCCGGCGTATCGCGGTGCCGGTGCGATTTTTGACCCGCACCGAACTCGACCGCATGGCCGGCAACGCGGCCCATCAGGGCGTGGTCGCGGTCACATCAGCCAAGCAGTATAGCGACCTCGACGATGTCGTAGGCGCAAAACGCGGACAATATTCATTCATCATCGTGCTCGACGGCGTGGAAGATCCCCATAATCTTGGCGCGCTGCTGCGCACGGCCGACGCCGCGGGAGCCGACGGCGTGATCATTCCTGAGCGCCGGGCCGCAGCCGTTACCGGCACGGTCACAAAAGCGTCCGCCGGCGCCAGCGAACATTTGCCAATCGCCAAGGTGACGAACATCGCGCGCACCGTGGAAGAATTGAAAGACCGCAACATCTGGACCGTCGGCCTCGACGAGCGCGGCAAGCAGACCTATGACGAACTGGACTACAACATGGATTGCGCACTCGTTCTTGGCGCTGAAGGCAAGGGCCTGCACGATCTCGTAAAAAAGAAATGCGACTTTCTGGTTTCGATTCCCATGCTGGGCAAAGTACCTTCGTTGAATGTTTCGGTCGCAGGAGCGGTCGTGATGTATGAGGTTGTGCGCCAGAGACGGGCCCGTGGAACACAGCAAAAGGAAGGGTCAGGGACCGAGTGACATTGCGGCACCTTTGCTATCTCTGTCTTCTCTGCGCTTCTGCGCTGAATTGTTTTTCCCTCGACCGCGAGGCTTTCACCTTCACGAAATATGATCTGGATGTCCGCATTGAACCCGGTCAGCAACGACTGGGTGCTCGCGGTACAGTCAGGCTTCGCAACGATTCTTCTGCGCCGCAGAAAATTGCGGTCTTGCAGATCTCGTCTTCTTTGAGTTGGCGCTCGATCAAGATTGGCGGCAAGCAGGTACAGTTCGTCTCCCAGCCTTATACGTCTGACATCGATCACACCGGCGCGCTGTCCGAAGCCATCGTTACCCTGCCCGAATCAATCCCTCCAAAGTCCATTGTTGATTTGGAAATCGCCTATGAAGGCGTGCTCGTGCTCGACTCGACTCGACTCACACGCCTCGGAACCCCCGATGCTACAGCCAAGAGCACGGACTGGGACCAGATAGGCCCGACATTCACGGCGGTACGTGGGGCTGGATACGTGACCTGGTATCCCGTGGCCACCGAGGCCGCGAACTTGTCGGAGGCGGCCAACCTGTTCGATGTATTGCAGCAGTGGAAAACCCGAGAGGCAGCTTCGAGCCTCCACTTGCGATTGACGGTTACCGGCAATGAAGATGAACAGAACAAACCCGAACTTCTGATCAACGCAACCAACTGTCCAACTACGCACGAAGTGGCACATGAGTTCGTCGCTGATTGCACGTACCAGCCGCTCGGTTCGGTTGTGCCGGCATTCGTGATGGCGGATTACGAAGTCGTCAGTCGCAACCCAATCAATGTCCATTTTTTTTCGGGACACGACACCGCCGCCGCAACCTTCGCTGACGCAGCCGAGAAGGCTGCCCCGCTCATTATGGATTGGTTTGGAGCGCCCCGCAGCAAGGCGCAAACCGTCGACCTGCCCGACGCCGAGGATGCGCCTTTTGAGAGTGGATCTCTTCTGCTCGCGCCTCTGGCCGGCCTCGATCCCCGTCAGGCGGGACTGGCGGCAGCCCATCAGTTAACCCACGCGGCATTTTCTTCGCCGCGGCCCTGGATCAACGAAGGCCTTGCTCACTTCGCCCAGGCTCTCTATCTCGAACAACAAAGCGGACGCCAGGCCGCACTCGATTACATGGCGGCGCACCGCTCCGCCATCAGCGCCGTTGAAAAGATAACCGGCGCTCCGCGCTCCGAAGATGAATCAAACCGATCCCTTGTCAACACAAACGACGAAGAACTTCTCCGCAGCAAAGCGATGTGTGTGTGGTGGATGCTGCGCGAAATGGTCGGCGATGCGGCCCTGAAAAAGGCGATCGCATCGTATCGTCCGGAGCAGGACAAAGAACCTTCATACATGCAGCGCTTAATGCAGGCGCAAAGCCACAAAGATCTGGAGTGGTTCTTCGATGATTGGGTATATCGCGACCAAGGCCTGCCGGACTTTAAAGTTGAATCGGCCTTCACTCGCAAGACTCTGCCCGAAGGCTACATGCTCACCATCACGGTAGCCAACCTGGGAGCAGCAGGGGCAGAAGTTCCGGTTACGGTGAAATTTGCCGGTGGCGAGGTGACGCAGCGGATGGTCGTGCACGGCAAAAGCAATGCTGTAACCCGCGTGGAACTGCTGCAGCCTCCAGAGGAGATCGTCGTAAACGATGGCAGTGTGCCCGAGAGCGATATGACGAACAATGTGTTCACGATCGATGCTGCCGACGCCGCGAAGTGATTGTCCGCCAGCGACTCTGAGACGAACCTGCATTCGTGGCATCACGCGGACTTGAAGAGCGAGTTTAGTTCGGACTTAACAACATAGTGACCAGCGCAAACAATCCGCAAGCAGATTTTTCTTTCTACGTTTGCCCACGGTGCAGAGGAAGACTTGCCGCGGCTGGCGCTACGCTGCAATGCGACGCCTGCAGCCACACTTACGCGGTGCAGCACCAAATTCCAGATTTCATCTTGGAAGATCTCACCCAAAGCACTAACCCGGTTCTTCGACAGGTGAAGTGGCTCGACCTACTGGCTCGTATCTACGAATCAAAGCTCTGGTACCCCGTGGTTCTTCGCTTGGTTGTGGGAAGCAAGCAGGTTTCTTTTGCCGGGCTCATCGGCATGGTCCAGGAAATGGTCGGTCCGGTGGATGGGGTAGTGCTCGATGTAGCTTGCGGCCCCGGCACGTATGGCCGCCGCATCGCATCGCCCTCGCGGACAGTTTATGGGATCGACATCTCGAAGGGAATGCTTGAACAGGGAGCGGCCTATGCGCGGCGTGAAGAGGTAACCAACATGCAATTCTCGCGCGCGCAGGTAGAGACGCTACCCTTTCGCGATGCTGTCTTCGATGCTGCCATTTGCAGTGGGTCGCTCCACCTGTTTCAAGACCCCGGCCGGGCTTTGGCCGAGATCGGCCGCACCTTGAAGCCGGCTGCGCCACTAGCCATCGTTACCTTTACGGCGGGAACAGTAGGAATGTTCAGTTCTAGCCGGCTGCTCCGGTTGGCCCGCAAGCGCGGAGGGCACGTGTTTTCCGTTTCAGAACTCGAACATCTTCTAAGGGAAAACGGATTTGCTCAGTGCAAGTCCGCCGTCCACGGATCGCTGCTGACGTGCCGGGCGCAGAAAGGTTGAACGGACCGTCACCGCTCAGGCGCGTGTGGGCAGCCCCACTTCAGCTTCCCGGCTCAAAGCAATGCGCGACTGAAACCCACCAACGCATCCAGTTTGCGCGTCGCGGCCCCAGAATCGATAGACTGCGCCGCCAGAGGAATTGCATCGGCCAGGTGATCTGCCCGTCCGGCCGCAACCAGCGCGGCAGCCGAATTCAACACCACCACGTCGCGTCGCGCAGATTTCTCTCCTTCCAGCACTTTGCGAACGATAGCCGCGTTCTCCACCGCATCTCCGCCGGATATATCCGCGAGCGTGGCTCGCTTCATGCGGAACTCTTCCGGATCAACTTCATAGCTGCGCACTGTTCCGTCCCGAACCTCGGCAATACGAGTGGGGCTGGTAATAGTAATTTCGTCGAGGCCGTCGAGACCGTATACTACGAGAGCGCGATGCAGGCCCAACATGCTGAGAGCTTCGGCAAGCCTTTCGGCCAGTTCGAGGGCGTACACCCCCACTACTTGTCCCGTAGCGCGGGCAGGATTGGTTAGTGGGCCGAGCAGGTTAAACATGGTGCGCAGCCGCAATTCACGCCGCACCCGTTGCACCTGCTTCATCGAAGAATGCAGGTCCGGAGCGTAGAGAAAACAGATTCCCACCTCCCGCAAGCATTGCGCCGCGCGCTCCGGGCTTAGCTGGATATGAATACCCAGCGCCTCCATCACATCGGCCGAGCCGCACTTGGAGCTGATGCTGCGGTTGCCGTGTTTTGCCACGCGGACGCCCGCCCCTGCGGTGACGAAGGCGGTTGCCGTCGAAATGTTGAAGGTGCCGCTGGCATCGCCCCCGGTCCCGCTGGTATCAACCAGCGATTCCATCAGTGCATCGCGGCCCGTGCCGCTCAAATCGAGTGCAGCTTCGTAGTCTTTGTTAGGCGCCGGCGAAATTGGCAAAGGTGTCGCCGCCGCTCGAATGGCTTCGGCAAACCCGACTATCTCTTCCACCGTTTCGCCTTTTCCATGCAGAGCTACGAGAAGAGCGGCAATCTGCGCGTCGGTACAGTTCCCGGCAAGGACTTCGGCCATCACGCCACGCGCTTCTTCCCTAGTTAGCGACTGGCCGCGATTGGCGATGCGATAGAGGACGTCGAGAATCATGTGCGCACTAGGTTAGCATTTCCCATTCTTGAATGAACGAGTACGCATCCTTGTGCAATGTCGTTTGCTCTAATCTGCCCCGGTTCTATAAAATTGTGCGTTTGCCGCCTGCTGTTCTAAGCCGCAAGCGTATTCCTGCCGATCAATTCGCCGGAAGAAATCATTATGAAAATTCATGAGTATCAGGCAAAGGGCATTCTAAAGAAATATGGTGTCACAGTGCCGCGCGGGGCCATGGCAACTTCGCGCGAAGAAGCCGAAGCCGCGGCTAGAGAGTCGTTCAATTCGGGTGCGACCGGTGTGGTGGTGAAAGCACAGATTCATGCCGGAGGACGAGGCAAAGGCGGAGGTGTGAAGATCGCCAAATCCGTTGATGAAGCCGGAGAACTCGCCGGCAGAATGCTGGGTATGAAACTAGTCACGCATCAGACCGGCCCGGAAGGCCGCACCGTGCGGCGATTACTGATTGAAGAAACTCTGCCTATCGAGAAGGAACTCTATCTCGGAATTCTGGTCGACCGCGCCGAAGGCAAGCCCGTGTTCATGGCTTCGGCGGCAGGCGGAATGGAAATCGAGCAGGTCGCAGCGGAAAATCCGGACGCAATCTTGAAGCAGCATATCGATCCCGGGATGGGCCTCGAGGCTTTCCAGGCGCGCAAGATGGCTTTCAAGCTTGGCCTGAAGGCACAGCAGATTAACCCCGCCGTGCAGTTTCTTACCAATCTCTACCACGCGTTTCTAGAGACGGATGCGTCCCTGGTGGAAATCAATCCTTTTATCATGGCCACCGATGGGCGCCTCTTCGCGCTCGACGCCAAGCTTACCTTCGACGATAATGCGCTGTTCCGCCATCCCGATATTCGCGAACTACGCGACATCACCGAAGAAGATCCGCTCGAAGTCGAGGCTTCGAAGTACAGCTTGAACTACATCAAGCTCGACGGCAACGTGGGATGCATGGTCAACGGCGCCGGATTGGCCATGGCGACCATGGACATCATCAAGTATGCCGGCGGCATGCCCGCAAATTTTCTTGACGTGGGCGGCGGCGCAAACGCCGAACAGGTAGCACACGCCTTCGAGATTCTGCTCAGCGATAAGAACGTGAAGGCGGTGCTGATCAACATTTTCGGCGGCATTCTGCGCGTGGATACGCTGGCCACCGGGGTTGTCGAAGCGGCGAAGAAAACCAACATCCAGCTTCCGATTGTGCTGCGTCTCGAAGGCACGAACGTGGATGAAGGGAAAAAAATTCTGATGGAATCCGGATTCAATTTTGTAGTGTGCGACACCATGAAGGATGCCGCCGAGCAGGTGGTAGCGGCGGCCCGTTAGCGTAAAGGAATCATACTTATGGCAATCTTGGTTAATAATAAAACGCGATTGATCGTGCAGGGGCTGACGGGGCGCGAAGGCACATTCCACGCCAAAGCCTGCGCTGCCTACGGTACGCAAGTGGTCGGTGGAGTAACGCCAGGCAAGGGCGGCACAACACACGAGGGCTGGCCGATTTTCAACACGGTGCAGGAAGCCGCCGACAAAACCGGGGCTGACACTACTGTTATTTTCGTTCCGCCGCCCTTCGCCGCCGACGCCGTCATGGAAGCGGCCGACGCCGAACTCGACCTCATCGTCTGCATCACCGAGGGTATTCCCACGCTCGACATGGTCAAGGCATGGGAGTTCCTGCAAAATCGCCGTTCTCGCCTCATCGGTCCCAATTGCCCCGGCATCATCTCTCCCGGCAAATGCAAAATCGGCATCATGCCGGGATCGATTCACAAAGAAGGACATATTGGCATCGTTTCGCGCTCCGGCACGCTCACCTACGAGGCCGTGTATCAACTCACGCAGCGTGGAATCGGGCAATCGACTGCTATCGGAATCGGCGGCGATCCCATCATCGGCACCAATTTTGTCGATGCGCTCGACCTGTTTAACCGTGATCCCGAAACTGAGGCCGTAATCATGATTGGCGAAATTGGCGGCGATGCCGAGGAAACCGCGGCGCAATTTGTAAAAAATCACATGAAGAAGCCAGTCGTTGGCTTCA
>JASIKQ010000051.1 GCA_030049565.1 Candidatus Sulfotelmatobacter sp. | reverse complement strand
GGCCGCGTGCGCTGCGTCGCCATGGAGCCGACCGACGGCATGGTGCGCGGCATGAAGGCCGTTGATCAGGGCGGACCGATTTCCGTTCCTGTCGGCCGCGGCACTCTCGGCCGTGTCATGAACGTGATCGGCGAGCCGGTCGATCAACTCGGCCCCATCGAATACAAAGAAAGGCTGCCGATTCACCGCCTCGCCCCTGCCTTCGATGAACAGGCTACCACTGCCGAAATGTTCGAAACTGGCGTAAAGGTCATCGATCTGATCCAGCCATTTTTGAAGGGCGGCAAGATCGGATTGTTCGGCGGCGCGGGCGTGGGCAAAACCGTCGTCATCATGGAGTTGATCAACAATGTCGCCAAGCAGCACGGCGGCTACTCCGTGTTCGGCGGCGTCGGCGAGCGTACGCGCGAGGGCAACGATCTGTGGCTCGAGATGACCGAGTCTGGCGTCATTAAGCCGGGAAAGCCCGCCGAATCGAAGGCCGCCCTAATCTACGGTCAGATGACCGAGCCGCCGGGGGCACGACTTCGCGTCGCGCTGACCGCGCTCACCGTTGCCGAATACTTCCGCGACGCCGAAGGTGCCGACACCCTGCTCTTCATCGATAACATCTTCCGTTTCACGCAGGCCGGATCGGAAGTGTCTGCTCTGCTGGGCCGCATGCCCAGCGCCGTCGGCTATCAACCGAACCTTGCCACGGAAATGGGCGAACTGCAGGAGCGCATCACTTCAACCAAGAAGGGTTCAGTTACCTCCGTGCAGGCGATCTACGTGCCCGCCGATGACTTGACCGATCCCGCTCCCGCGACAACCTTTGCTCACCTCGACGCCACCACGGTTCTCTCGCGCGCATTGACCGAAATTGGGATTTATCCCGCAGTCGATCCCCTCGCTTCGACCTCGCGCATTCTCGATCCACGCATCGTCGGGCAGGAACATTACGACGTCGCGCAGGCCGTAAAGAAAACCCTGCAGACCTATAAAGACCTGCAAGACATCATCGCCATTCTCGGCATCGACGAACTGAGCGAGGACCAGAAGCTGACGGTGGCGCGCGCGCGAAAAATTCAACGCTTCCTGTCGCAGCCCTTCCACGTCGCCGAGCAGTTTACCGGCGCGCAAGGCCGCTACGTCAAAATCGCCGACACGGTGAAAGGCTTCAAGGCGATCGTCGAAGGCAAGCACGACGACATTCCCGAGCAGGCGTTTTACATGAAAGGCCCAATCGAAGAAGTGCTGGAAGCGGCAGAAAAGATGAAAGCCGCAGCGTAAAGCAAGCTCTGCGCTTTCAGCCCGCAGCTCCCAGTTCCACTTGTGAACTGTTTTTGCTGATGGCTGATAGCTGGCAGCTGATAGCTGATGGCTGATGGCCGATCGCTGATCGCTTAAAGCTGGTTCAATGGCAGATTCGTTCCAACTCGAAATCGTCACGCCGGAAAAAAAAGTAGTCGACACGGCGGCAGCGGAAGTTCAAATCCCCGGCAAAA
This sequence comes from Candidatus Sulfotelmatobacter sp., assembly GCA_030049565.1. Classification (GTDB taxonomy): domain Bacteria; phylum Acidobacteriota; class Terriglobia; order Terriglobales; family Acidobacteriaceae; genus Sulfotelmatobacter. Next base: position 1,240 of record JASIKQ010000051.1, on the reverse strand, counting down.
ACGGCTATCTCGGCGTCCTGCCAGGCCACGCCCCGCTCATCACTGAACTCGCCGTCGGCGAAATCACCTACCGCACGGATGGCGCGCAGCGCCGCCTTGCCGTGGCCTGGGGATTCGCAGAAGTGCTCCCCGATAAAGTCACTATTCTCGCCGAAACCGCCGAGCGCCCCGAGGAAATCGATCTAGAACGCGCGCGCAAAGCCAAAGAACGCGCCCAGCAACGCCTCACCAGCGGCGATCCCAATGTCGATGTCGAGCGTGCCCTGAACGCCGTGCACAAGGCAGAAACGCGGTTGGAAGTGGCAGGGAAGGGATCATAGATGAACTGTCATCCTGAGCGAAGTTGCCGTCCGCGATAGCGGAGGGCAGCGCAGTCGAAGGATCCCTGCCCGATACATCGGATGCTGGCTTTTACCTGGTGAATCTTGCTCGGGTTTTCACGGCACATTCACCCGTTCCCGCTCCTCCGATGGCCTGTATTTCACCGCCGCCGTCCGCTCCAACTTGTCCCACGCAAACTTCCGCCCTTCCAGCGCCCGCTTCAACGTCCTGAACAGCACGACGGAAAACAACTGCCGGTAAGCAAACCGCTGCAACCAAACCTGGCTCAGCAGCCATACGTCTTCTTTGTCGTCCGGACGCCGCCGCTCCAGAGCGAACGCAATCGCCGATGCCAGGAAGTCAATTACCAGAAAGGCAAAGAAGAACGCAACCAGCTTGTGGAAGCTCGCCGGATCGGTCGAATCGGGATGAAAATGTTTCTGAATGAAATACCAGGTTGCGCCCACCGCGAACATAATATCGATCAGCGGCGACACCAGCGGCAGCAGAATCTGGAAGATCACAATGTTCGGCAGCGCCACCCAGCCCAGTGCGCCCTTGCGGGCGAACACTGCGCGGTGCTTATACACGGATTGCAAAATGCCGAAAGACCAGCGGAATCGTTGCCGCATCAATCCATTGGCGTTCACCGGCGCCTCGGTGTACGCGAGCGCCATGTCTTCATATTCCACGCGATAGCCGCGGCGCAAAAGAGCCATGGTTAGATCGGCATCTTCGGCAACGGTATCAACCTGGAAGCCCCCAGCCTCTCGCACTGCGGAAACGCGCCATGCTCCAATCGCTCCCGGAACCACGCTGACCGCCCCCAAAACATCCAGCGCCCGCCGCTCGAAATTCTGGCTGGTGATGTATTCCAGAGCCTGCCAACGCGTCCACAGATTTATGCGATTACCCACCT
>JASIKQ010000502.1 GCA_030049565.1 Candidatus Sulfotelmatobacter sp. | reverse complement strand
TGGCGCGCTTTCTGGGGGTTTCGCCGAAGAACAAAATTAAGACTCTGGCGCTGATGGCCGAGGAAAAAGATGCAACGGGGAAAAAGAAGCCGCGCGCCATTATTGTCCTCATGCGCGGCGACCATCAACTCAACGAAGCCAAGCTCAACGCAACCGTCGCGGTGGCGACGCGACCGATGGAGGAGCCTGAGATCGAGGCTTTATTTAACTCGCCGGCGGGATATCTCGGGCCCGTGGGCATCGAGTGGGCGAAAGACCTGAAGAAAGACGTTGATCGTCCTGCGCTGCTCGTCGATAAAGCGCTGGAAGGGCGAACGAACCTGATTGCGGGCGCGAACAAGAAAGACTATCACTTGAAAAATCTCACGCCGGGCAAGGATTTTCATCCGACGGCCTACGCCGACTTGCGTTTGGTTACGGCCGGCGAAGCCTGCCCTAATTGCGGCAAGCCGCTGCGTATCGATACGGCGGTCGAGGTCGGGCACATTTTTAAGCTTGGATATCGATACTCCGAGACCATGGGCGCGCGGGTACTCGACAAGAACGGCAAGGAAGTCATGCCGATCATGGGCTGCTACGGCATTGGCGTCGAGCGAATTCTTACGGCCGCTATCGAGCAGAACAATGACGAAAACGGGTTCTGGCTGCCGCGGTCGGTCGCACCGTTTGAAATCGTGGTAACGCCGGTGAATGTCAAGGACGAGACCGTGCTGAAAGCCGCGATCGATGTCGCCAGCCGTCTGGAAGCTGCGGGCTTCGACGTCATCCTCGACGACCGCGACGAGCGGCCTGGAGTGAAGTTCAAAGATGCCGATTTGGTTGGTATTCCTCTTAGAATCAACGTGGGAAAGAAAGTTACTGAAGGTACTGTGGAAGTCGTTTTACGTTCGACTGGCGTGGTGCGCGATGTTACGATCACGGCGATAGTCGAATATTTTCAAGGAGCGCTGCGCGCCACGGCTTGAAATCTGCGCCGAGCGCCGCAGATCAAGCTATGGTAAAAGCCGTCGTCGGATGTCTCGCCATTCTCATCGTCATTGTGGCATGCTTTCAGATCGCCCCGCCGCTGATGGCGAACTACAGTTTTCAGGACGATCTCAGAACCGTCGCGCTGGTTGATAGCGGGAACATGCAGAAGACCGACGATGACGTCCGCAAAGACGTCCTGCAAAAAGCGAAAGAGCATGACCTGCCCATCGATGGCAAGCAGATCACGGTGCAGCACATCAACACGCCGGGAATCAGCGCAATTTACGTTGCCGCGGATTATTCGGTGACCGTGAACCTTCCCGGCTACTCGTTCGATATGCACTTCAATCCCGATAGCGGGAATAAGTAGTAGTACGGATCTTGTTCCCTGCGATTGACTTCGGCGGCGCGGGCTGAACAGTTTGCTGAAAAGGTCGCCTTCGGACCTCTGAGGCTACAGCCCCTCACAGGAAAGAAAGGCTTGATTGCAGCGCTGGAAGCGCTGCCCCACCTACCCCAAAATCCATTTTCAGCAAACCACAATCTATCTTCAGCAACCTGCGTTCTTACTTCATCACTCCGCGCTGGGCGATGCCGATGTTGTCGCGGGTGGTGTTCTTGACCAGGTACATCATTTCGTCGGCCTGGCGGATGATATCGTGGGCGTCGCGGGCGTCGTGCGGGTAGGTGGCCAGTCCGATGGAGGCTCTCACGTTCAGGTTCAGCCCCTGGCTGCGGCAAAACGTGGTACCACGCATGCCATCGATCAGGCGCTTGGCAACGACCAGCGCAGAATCTTTGCCGGTCTGGGGCAGCATCACCACGAATTCGTCTCCCCCATAGCGAAAAGCGAAGTCGATCAAACGCAGTTGCGCTTTGATCAGGTAGCCAATTTCCGCCAGCAGCTTGCTGCCGATCAAATGCCCGTAAGTGTCGTTCACTGATTTGAAATGGTCGAGATCGATGAATAGAATGCTGAACTCATAGCCGAAGCGCGCCGAACGGTAAACTTCGGTTTCCAGCGTCTTGTAGAGATGGCGCGCGTTGTAGAGACCGGTGCAGTCGTCGGTGATGGTGAGTTCCTGAATTTTCTCGACCCAGCGCGCGTTTTCGATGGCGATGGCGGCGTAGTCGCAAAGAGCCTGGAGAAAGAAAAGCTCCGGCTGGTTGAACTGCGACAGATCGACATTCACCAATTGGATCACACCCAGCACGCGAAGGTGAGAGCGCAGCGGGAGGCAGATGATGGAGTGCGTCTCCCATTGCGTGACTTCATCGATGCGGCGGGCAAAGCGGGGATCGCTGGCCACATCGGCGGAAATGACCTGCTGGCCATGCTGGGCCACCCATCCGGCGATGCCTTCGCCGACTTTGAGACGGACATTGCGCAAGGCTTCGGCGGCGTCACCGACGGCAATGGCAAAGTACAGTTCGTCGCGCTGCTCATCGACCATCAACAGCGACCAGGTGTCGGGGCGGAAGTATTCCGCCATTTTCTCCATGATGGTTTGCAGGATGGAATCGAGATCCAGCGACGAGGTCAGCGCCTTGGCGACATCATGAAAAATGGTCAGCTCGTGGCTCTGACGGGTGAGTTGAGCGCCGGTGGCCTCGGTCATAATCCTTGATCTCAATTCCTTGGTTTCTGCTGGCCGGAGTGACGGTTAGAAAATTATATGGACGCCCCCGTAACGGAGCAATGAACCTTAGTAACCGGAACCCGTAAAGCCAATGGGAGCTAGGGCATAGCGCTTAACCATATGGATGCATCGGGCGAGTTCGGCACCCGGGTTTCGTTGTCGGTTAAAAAGGATGAGGGCAAATTATAATCCCGTAGCGAGGGACTCAGAATGAGAACAAGAATTTTGCGTAGGAAAACAGCCGCACGCCACTTTTTTGTCTTCGCCGGGATGGCGCTCATGATGGTTTCCGCATTGGCGCAAACTGCTGCCCAGGAATCAAGAACCGTGCCAGTGATCGACGGCGGCGTAGGCCCGTGCTCTGCCGACTTTACGATCAATGACGATGCCGCCAAACCCCTCTACAACGCCACCATCAAAGTTCATATTGCGTATGGATTCATGTACATGCGCAAGCTGGATCTGCAAGTGGGAACCAATGTTGACGGCAAAGCCCGCTTCACTGGCCTGCCCGACCGCACCAAGGACGGGCTTTTCTTCCGCGCCTCGCAGGGCGACCGGGAAGGCTCGGCATTCGACGATAGCGCCAAAACGTGCAAGGCGGAGTTCACGATTCAGTTGGAGAAGAAGAATCAGTGACTTGGATTTTTGGGTAACCTGAATTGGATTAACGGGGCTCTCCAGCCACAAAGCCACCTTCCTCAGCCTTCATGGAACTCGCCCCGGCCCCCTGCCGAAAGGCAAGGCAGGGCTCCTTCAACCTGATTCGCCAGCTCCGACCACAGCTAAAAAAACTTCCCCAGACGTGTCGCCTTTTGTCCGCCATTTTCGATTTCATCAGTAGAGGCAGGGAGCCTCGCCGGAGGGCGGAGGCGTAACTCAGGTAATTCCTGATCTCTGTTCAGGTTACTCAACAAAAATGCTGGCGAAAAGGAGTGAAACCATGACATCGAGCGTATTCGCTGAGGTCCGGAAGGCGAGCTTTGGCTTAGTGCTACTCGCCGCGTTTTGTATCACCATGCTAACCGCTTCTCCCGCGAAAGCAAACACCACCCTCACTGGCCCTTGCCCGGTCGTCATCAATCAACCGGGGGACTATTCTCTCTCCAAGAACCTGACGTGTCCGCCCAACGTCGACGGTATCGACATCGAAGCGAGCCAGGTCACGTTGTCCTTAAGCCACCACAGCATCAACGGAACCTGTGGCACCGGCATCGGCATCCACGTACTGGGGACACCCGCCGCTCCGACAATGTGGCCGCACTCTGCAACGTCGACGATACAATAAACGTCGGTAGTAACAACGTTGTCGTCGATAACGCCGCGAACAACAACTTGGGGGGAATTTACGTTTACGGTAGCAACAACCAAATTTTCGCGAACACAACCAACAACAACTCCGCAGGGGATGGGATTTGGGTTTTGGCGGGGGCCCTTGGCAACACTCTCTCTGGAAACAAGGCGTCCAGCAACCTTCCCTGGGACATGGAGGACGATAACCCCAGCTGTGGCACCAACATTTGGTTAGGTGACACGTTCGGTGCCGCAAACCAGAGCTGCATCCACTAGTGCGACGGATTTTGCGAGGGTCGAGGTATCGCAACTGAGGGCGGAAAAAAGACGGTAGCCCATCGCGTTGCAACAAACAGCAAGCCGCCCAATGTCTGGGCGGCTTTTTGCATCACGCCCAATGCATATCCGACATGAGTAACTCCTGGCGGGGGGGGAAGAAGCATGTCCGGCTGGCAGCAACCAATATATCGCCAATGTTTTCTTCGGTTATTTGGCGCTTTGCCGCCGTCTATGAGTGCCGGCGTTCGCCTCGGCGCGACCCCAAAATTTTTTCTACCTGCCTGTCGTCTTTCTCCACTAGTTTCCGATCTTCTTAACAGCAGGGGTGTTCTGAGCAACTCTAAGAAGGAGGTTGTCATGTGGACTCTCACCCAGCGTCAAAAGATTTCCGCCGCGCTCTCACTGCTAATCATTACTTTTTGGCTTGGAAGCCAACCGCTTCAGGCCCAATGGGTAACGACCACCCTAGCCACGGGATCATCCCCCGGGGCCGTGGCTGTGAATGAGGTGACCAACACAATCTACGTGGCCAACTGTGCTAGCGCCTGTAACGGCAGCGGCACCGGCAACGTCACGGCGATTAACGGGGCCACGGACGCGACCACCACAATCACTGCCGGAAACGGACCCTACGCCGTGGCCGTCAACCCGGTGACCAACACCATCTACGTGGCCAACTACTACAGCAATAACGTGACCGTGATTAACGGGGCAACCAACGCCACCACCACGGTGACCGCCGGAAGCAATCCATACGCCGTGGCCGTCAACTCGGTGACCAACACCATCTACGTGGCCAATAACATCAGCAATACGGTCACGGTGATTGACGGGGCCACTAATGCCACCACTGCGGTGAGCGTCGGGAGCGCCCCCGTGGCCGTGGCCGTCAACCCAGTGACCAACACGATCTACGTGGCCAATTTGCTTAGCAATACGGTCACGGCGATTAACGGGGCCACCAACACCACTACCACGATCAACACCGAAAACAACCCCGACGCCCTCGCCGTCAACCCCGTGACCAACACCATCTATGTGGCAAATCGGACCAGCAACACCGTCACCGTGATTAACGGAGCCAACAACGGCACCACCACAATCCCTGTCGGAACCAACCCTGACGCCGTGGCCGTCAACCCGGTGACCAACACCATCTACGTGGCCAATGAGAACAGCAACAGCGTCTCGGCGATTAACGGGGCCACTAATGCCACCATCACCGTTGCCGTCGGAAGCCCCCCCTTTGCCGTCGCCGTCAACCCAGTGACTAACACGATCTACACCACAAATTACGGCGGTTTCATTACGGTGATTAGCGGCGTCACCAACTACACCAACACGGCGAACGTTGGAAGCGCTCCCCTGGCGCTGGGCATCAACCCGGTGACCAATACCCTCTACGTGGCCAATGCGGGCAGCAATAGCGTCACGGTGATCGATGGCGCAGCCTACCCGACCACCACCCTCACCGCCGGCTCCAGTCCCGGCGCCGTGGCTGTCAATCCTGTGACCGACCAAATCTACGTAACCAACAGCGGCAGCAACGACGTCACGATGATAGACGGCGCGACCAACGTTACCACCACGGTCAGCGCCGGGTCCGGCGCTAGTGCCGTGGCCGTCAACCCGGTGACCAACACCATCTACGTGGCCAATTACAGCAGCAATTCCGTCACAGTGATTGACGGAGCCAGCAACGCGACCACCCCGGTCGCCGTCGGAACCGGACCCTACTCCGTGGCCGTGAACCCCTTAACCAATCAAATCTACGTGGCGAATTGCGGGTCGTTCTGCGTAGGTAGTGGAGGCATCGGCACTGTCACGGTGATTGATGGCGCCGCCAACTCGACCGCCACGATCGGCGCTGGGGCCGGTGCTATTGCCGTGGCCGTCAACTCCGTAACGAACAAAATCTACGTGGCCAACGTCGGCGGCGGCACTGTCACGGTGATTGACGGAGCCACCAACGCGACCACCACGGTCGGTGTTGGATACGCCCCCATCGCCCTGGCTGTGAACCCCGTGACCAACCAAATCTACGTGGCGAATTGCTCGACGGGTTGCGGCGCCAGCGGAACTCCCAGCGTTACGGTGATTGACGGTGCGACCAACTCGACCACCACGATCAACCTCTTTTCCGCCGGCCCGGTAGCGGTGGCCGTGAACTCCATGACGAACACAATCTACGTGGCCAACATGAACGGCACGGTGACGGTAATTGACGGCGCGACTAACGCGACCTCCAACATTAGCGTCGGGACCAGTCCCGTTGCCTTGGCCGTCAACCCCGTCAGCAACAAAATCTACGTGGCGGACAATACCTACGGCGACTTCACCTTCACGGTGATTGACGGTGCAACCAACTCGACCACCAGCGTCCCCACCGGATCCTATCCCGTAGCCGTAGCCGTCAACCCCATCAGCAACGAGATCTACGTGGCGGACAGCGGTGACAACACCATCACGGTGATTGAGGAGCAGCAGGTGCAGCCCATCCCGCTGATCACCTTTATCGAGCCCCTCAGCAACGACCAGACCGATAGCCCCACGCCCACTTTCAACCTGGAAGCAATCAGCATGTTCGACCCCTATGCCCCGACCCCGCAAGCCGTCTGGTACCAGCTCGACACCTGGCAGGGCCCGTGGCTGCCCGCGTCCGGGACGGAGCCGTACTTCAGCCTCACCACCCCCACCTTGTCGCAGGGAATGCACATCCTCTATGCCTTCGCCACCGACGGCCAGGACGCGAACTCAACCGGAGTGGCGCAGCAGTTGATTGGCAGCATGGCGTCGTATCCGTTTTTCGTGACCGCGCCGCCGGCGCCGCCCAAGCGCGGCTGTGGGGGAAGGGTCTGCCGGCTCTAAGGTCGGATCCGCGCCCCAAACCAGAGATTCCGTGGACGAAAAAGAAAAAAGGAGGATTGTTATGTGGACCCTCACTCAGCGCCAAAAGATTTCCGCCGCGTTTTCACTGCTAGTCGTTACGGTTTGGCTCGGAAGCCAATCGCTTCAGGCCCAATGGGTCACCGACACCCTTCCCGCAGGATCAAACCCCCACGCCGTAGCGGTGAACGAAGTGACCAACACCATCTACGTGGCCAATCCAGGGAGCAATACCGTCACGGTGATTAACGGGGCCAACGACGCCACCACCACGGTCACTGTCGGAACCAACCCCTGCGCCATAGCTGTCAACCCCGTGACCAATACCATCTACGTGGCTAACATTGGCAGCAACACCGTCACGGCGATTAACGGGGCCACCAACGCGACCACCACCATCAACGCCGGACCCGCTCCCGAGGGAGTGGCCGTCAACCCGGTCACCAACACGATCTACGTGGCCAACTGCGGCGGCGCCTGTGTCGGCGGCAGCGGCGGCGGCAGCGTCACCGTGATCAACGGCGCCACCAGCACGCCCATCACCACCGTGAGCGTCGGATCCTACCCCTACACCGTGGCCGTCAATCCAGTGACCGATACCATCTACGTGCCCAATTACGGCAGTGCTACCGTCACGGTGATTAACGGGGCCACCAACGCGACCACCACGGTCGGCGTCGGGCCTACCCCC
>JASIKQ010000501.1 GCA_030049565.1 Candidatus Sulfotelmatobacter sp. | reverse complement strand
ACGCTGGTGATGGTGAGAGTGGTGGATACATTGCCGCCGTCATCGATCGTGAACGAAGAAGGCGACAATGACATGGTGAAGTTTGGCGTCGAGGAAGACGCATTGACTGTGAGTGAGATGGTCGTGCTGTGACTGGTCGAACCGGAAGTTCCAGTGATGGTTACTGTCGCGGTGCCGACGGTTGCGCTGGAGGAAGCGGTGAGCGTGAGAGTGGAAGTGGCGCTGCCGTTCGCCGGCGGAGTGACCGGGTTGGTGGAGAAGCTCGCGGTCACGCCCGAAGGCAGGCCCGAGGCGCTCAGTGTGGTTGCGGAATCGAAGCCGCCGGTGCTGGTAACCGTAATTGTGCTCGTTCCGCTTGTACCTTGAGTTACGGTTACTGACGTGGGCGAGGCGCTGACGCTGAAAGCAGGCGATGAAGTTGAATTCACCGTCAGAGAAACGGTAGTGGTTGCGGTCAAAGTGCCGGAGGTTCCGGTGATCGTCACCGTCGCCGTTCCGGTAGTGGCCGTAGAAGATGCGGTCAGCGTAAGCACGCTGGTGCTGGTAGTGGGGTTGGTACCGAATGACGCAGTCACGCCGCTGGGCAGACCGGACGCGGCCAGTGTTACGCTGCCCGAGAACCCCCCGACATCAGTTACCGTGATCGTACTGGTGCCGCTGTTTCCTTGAGTAATCGTTAAGCTGCTGGGCGAAGCCGAAAGCGTAAAGCTCGGCGACGTCGACGAAGGAGCCAACAGGTTGATCATTCCGGTGGTGTTCGGACTGCCCCATCCGGTGCACAGATCGAAGCCGGTTGCAGCGGAGTACTTGCCGCAGCTTCCGCTCGAGATGTCGTGGAGGTAGGTGCTATAGCTGGACCCTTCGGCAGCGGGGTAAAGGGTCGGATTGATGTAGCCGATGGTTTCTCCATTGGCCGCGGCCTGTTGATTGGCCAGAGCCGTGTAACCGGCCCACATGGGGGTCGCAAAGCTGGTTCCACCGTACTCATTTGCCGTACAAGAGGTTTGGTCGGCGCAAACGTAGTAAGTGAAGTTCGCGTTGCCCGCCACGTCGGGGCCATTGCGGTACGTCTTTGAGCAACCGGAGCAGCCATCCGCACTCGTTTGCCACGAGGGGATCGGAATGTCGTCGGGAGAAACGCCGCCGCCGCTGTCTACCCAGGCGGTTTCCGAAGCCCAGGGTCCAGCCGCGCCGGAGGTTGTCAGGTCGGTGCCGCCGACCGAAACGATATTGGCATCGTCCGCCGGCCAGGCCTCATTCGATGAAGACCACGCCTGATCATCGCCAGACGCGGCAAAGAAGTTCTGGCCTTGGGAGGCCATCTGTTCGAAGTATGGATCCAGGGTGCTGGGGTCCGCCGGTGTCCAGCCCCACGAGCAACTGATCTGCATCGACAACGGGGCGTCGGTATCGGTCACCATCGCGCTGATGCAGGCGGTATCGCTGATGTTTCCCGACCCGTTGGCCAGAACGTCGCCGCAGACATACATGTAGTGCATGTTCGAGCCTGGCGCCATGCCCATGAACTGGGTCATGTCGAGAGTCTGCTCGGTGTCGTCGCAGGCGCTACTGCCGCTATCGACGCAGCTCGTGCCGTACCCGCCCGTGGAAATGAGGGTGGGAGTGTAAGGTTCGGTTTGACCAGCGTTTTTGTAGTAGGTGGAAAGGTCGGACAGATCGGTGCCTGCGAATTCGAACAGGGCCAGGTTCTGGCCGGAGCCGGTGAGGGCGGTTCCGCCGTAATAGGCTGCGCGCATGTCACTACCCAGAAACGAAGCGTCAGGCCCGGAGCCGGTGGTGGCATGAGAGACGACCTGGTCCGGATTGACCCCATGGGCCTTCGCGTAGTCGCTCTTCTTGACATACAGGGGATGCGGCTTGGAATCATTGTCCAGGCCGGTGATGTGCCAGAGCTGGAAGGGAAGGTCCACGGTGGGCTCGCGGTCCACGGCAAAGAATTGGCGGTCCGCAGTGAGGTCGCGGTAGACACCCAGGCTCACGTGAAAAGCCTTTTCGATGTTGGCGACGCTGCCGCTGAGCCATAGGTCTCGGCTGTCGCGGGTTCCTCCGACAATTTCAAAGCCGCTGGCTTTCGCGAAAGCGACCAGCGCATCCCAATCTTCCTGGCTGGGGCCAAACCTCGCGGTAAATTCCTGTGGTTTAAGGAACTGGTGGTAGGAGGGGCTGGAGGGATCGTAGAGTTCTTGCAGGAAATTTTGCAACCCGGCGCGATCGCGCAGCGGCAGAACAATGTCGAAAGGGAGAATTTTGTTTGCCGGGAGATGCCCGACCAACTGCGCCTGCCCGTTCACTACCGCATCGCGAAGGTGACGAGTGAGCGGGGTCTGCGATGCAGCACTACGCAAGGGGCTGGCGAAGATGGTTAACAACAAGAAAGCCGCGCATGAAAGCGCAGCCAGTCTGGGTAGTAGGAGTATGTTTCTTCTCATTTTTTTATCCTCTCGGTTCACTTCAGCCATTAGTTTTATCGAAATCGGTCTCTTGAATGTCCGGCCAGCGAATTGGGCTTGCCAGACAAAAACCGGGCAATCTTACCTCACATCCAGCGACCTGCAACCGGTTTTTCGCTAGTGTTACGGAAACCGAATTCCCAGAATTGATCGGGAAAAACCCTATGGCTTTATGGCGGAGTCTGTGAAAAATCCCCCACCACTCGAAATCTTTTCCTTTGGCCGGATGTATGATGAGCTTTCCCAACACTTTCTCGGTGCCCCGACTAGCGACACAAGCCGCGGTTTACAGCCTAGTGATCACTATCGGCGGCATTTCTGTGCGCGTGAACACAAGCGATGCAGATTTCCTGGCCATCCTGCAGAACCGCTACGCGGGTTTTGTGAGCGAGCAGGCGAATGAGGAAGCGGAATTCGAGTTCGATGTCGACCTAGGCCAGTCTGAATCCAGCGACCCAGATGCAGATGTCAGCGTGACCTGCCGAGAAGGCCGCTGGTTGATGCAGCGTGGCGACTTCCGCGCCGAGTGGGATCCAGGCACACGGCGCGGGCACATCCGGCAGAGCGCCAATCCGTATTCGATTGACGCTGTTCTGCGCATCGTTCACACATTGTTGTTGGCCAGGCAGGGCGGATTTCTGATTCACTCCGCCAGCGCCATTCGCAATGGCAAGGCGTTTCTGTTTGCAGGCATATCGGGAGCGGGCAAGACTACTATCTCGCGCCTCGCGCCCGCAGACGCCACACTTCTCACCGATGAGATTTCGTACGTTCGCAAGGCTGAGGACGGCTACCTTGCATTTGGCACGCCTTTTGCGGGAGAACTGGCAAAAGTTGGCGAGAACACTCGCGCACCTTTGGCGGCACTTTATTTATTGGCGAAAGGACCGCAGAATCGCATTGAGCCGGTGAGTGTCGCCGATGCCGGCCGGGAAGTTTTGGCCAACATGCTTTTTTTTGCCGAAGATCAAGAGATGGTGCGGCTGGTCTTTCAGGGGGCCTGCGATTTTGTGCACCGCGTGCCGGTGTACCGGCTCACATTTGCGCCGGACCCGCGAGTTTGGGAGTTGATCCGATGAGCGGAAGAGTTTACGTCGCCCGCAGCGCCCGCGTCGCCGCCCGCAAGCTGGGCGAAGAGATGCTAGTGATGTCGGCCGTGGATTCCACGCTGTTTACGCTGAATCCGACCGCGACCATTCTCTGGGAGGCTGTGGATGGCGCGACGCTGCTGGATGAAATTGTGAACAGCAAAATCTGTTCTGAATTCGAAGTGAATGGCGAGGAAGCATTACGCGACGCCGAAATGCTGGCTAAGGACTTGGCCAAACACGGCATTCTTCTGATCTCTGACCAGCCGATTACTCCCGCGAATTCGCGTGTGCCGGAGCGGGTTTGAGCGCGCTGCTCCAGGAAATGAGCGACCGGGCGCTGGCGCTGGGCGTGCCTTTCAGCGTACAAGTCGATCTTACCTACCGCTGCAACGAGAAGTGCATTCACTGTTATCTCGATCACGACGATCACGGCGAGATGACCACCGCCGAAATCAAGTTCCTGCTCAAGGAAATGGCCGAGGCCGGGGTTTTCATTCTCACGCTGAGCGGGGGCGAAGTCTTTTTGCGCAGGGATTTTTTCGAAATTCTGGAATACGCGCGCGAACTCACGTTCTGCGTCAAGCTTAAGACCAATGCGGTGCTGATTCGCGAAGAGCAGGCGGCGCGGCTGCGCGAACTGGCAGTGCAATCGATTCAGGTCAGTATCTATTCGCACCGGCCGGAGGTTCACGACGCAATCACGAAGGTGCCGGGCTCGCTGCGGCGCTCGATCAACGCCATCCGCTTCCTCAAATCGCAGAATCTGAAGGTCATCATGGCGAATGTCCTGATGACCGCGAATCGCGAGGATATCCATGGCGTTCGCGCGCTCGCCGATGAACTTGGCGTGGAGTGCACTCTGGATCCCACAGTCACTCCCATGATGGATGGGGACCGCTCAGTACTGACGTTGAATGCGGGCGAATCGGCATTGCGGCAGATCTTCCGCGACGAAGCTTTTATTGGCAACGCCGAAGAGTTCTGCGCACCGCCGCCCCCGCCTACACCCGACAGCATGGATTCGTTGCCGTGCAGCGCGGGGCATACCGCTTGCTACGTCTCGCCTTACGGCGAATTCTACCCTTGCGTGCAGTTTCCATTATCCTGCGGCAATGTGCGCCGGCAGCGATTCATCGACATCTGGCGCAATTCGGAGCAGTTGAAAGAAGTGCGCTCGATCCGGCTGCGTGATCTGACGAGTTGCTCGAAGTGCGCTCACGGATCGACTTGCACCCGCTGCCCCGGCCTTGCTTTCCTTGAAGGCAACATGCGTGGACCCTCGATCGCCGACTGCGAAAAATCGTATGCGCGCACCGGCATACCCTCCGCCAATCTGCTAGCCAAAACAGAGACCGCCGCACCCCGGCGGCTGGTGCAGATTCAACTCGTACCGGCAATTACTGGCAGCCGCTTCGACGGCATCGGCGCAGGCGCCCAATAAAGGCGTAGCCCAAGACAACTAAGGTGTTTCCACTCTGCCATGCACGAACGTCACGTGGCCATAGGGTCCATTCGTAACGATGGGAGGCGAGCTTCTGCCAATAGAATTTGCTGGAGCGGAGTGCCATATCCTGACGCCGCGAGGTGCTTGCATGGTCCCCATATACAGACGAATTTCGACATTCCTGGCGGTGCTCGTTGTTGCCGGGACCTTGTTCGCACAGGATTCTCCATCGCTGGGCGACCTTGCCCGCCAACAGCGTCAAAAGAAAGCAGCGCAGGGCAAGGACGCCAAGCCGGTCAAAGTGATCACGAATGAGGAAATGCCTGCTCACGCGGCATCGGTGCCGGAGGCGCAAACAAGTGAGGTACAAGCTGCAAGCTCGGCGCCGGCTGCGTCAAAGGATGCCAAAGAGGCGGAGCGTTGGAGGTCGCAGATTCAGGCGCAGAAGAGCCAGATCGCTGCGCTCGAAAAACAAATCGACGAGATCAATCAATCCATCCAGTTTGCGCCGGGAAACTGCGTGGAGGGCTGCGTGGAATGGAACAAGCGCCAGCAGGAAAAGCAGCAACAGGCCGAGCGCATGCAGTCGCAGTTGCAGGAGCAAAAAAGCCAACTGGAGCGGATGCAGGAATCGGCCCGCAAACAAGGCTATGGAAGCTCAGTTTACGATCCGTAGACAAACTTCGTTGCATACACTTCTCCATTCGAAGCTCAGGCTTGCTGCGAATCCTTTTTCGTGAACAGGAATTCCGCCGTCGTCGTTTTCGGAGTTTTCATTGGCGAATTAACGTGGTAGAGCCACTTGCACATCGGTTCCGCCCGCTGGGCGTGATGCCCGCCCGCCTTGCATCCTGTTCGCGCCGGTAGTTACCCAAAAAGGGAGATTTATATTTCCCGCTTGACAGGTCCACCGCGATTTGAAACATTAAGCATATTTATTCATACGATTGAATAATTATTCATGATGAATAAATCACTGCGGCAGAGGGCCATTTTGGAAGCTGTGCGCCAGGCGCCGGTTGCCAATCAGGAAGATTTGCAGCGCGCCCTTCGCAAGCGCGGCTTCAGAGTGACTCAGGCCACGCTGTCGCGGGATATACGCGACCTGGGTTTGATCAAGACTCCGGCCGGATATGGGCTGCCGCAAGGGGAAGGCGCCGCAGCGGTGGCCTTGCCTCCGGTTAAGCGGCTGGTTCGTGAGTTCGTGCTCGATGCGCGGCCGGCTCAAAATTTGCTTGTGGTCAAGACCATTATTGGCAGCGCACAGCCGGTCGCGGCGGCGCTCGACGAGCAGGAATGGGAAGAGGTCGTGGGCACGATCGCAGGCGATGACGCAATCCTGATTGTTTGCCCGGACAAAGAAGCCGCCAAGAAAGTTGCGGCGCGAATCGAGGAGATGCTCGGCTGATGTGTGCAAAGCTCAAGACGGCGGTGCTGGGGGCCAGCGGCTATTCGGGTTTGGAGTTGACCCGTATTCTCGGTCGCCATCCGCGGCTGGAAAAGCCTGTGTTATTGCAGCGGGAAGGTTCGGACGGCGCGCGGGATCTGGCCGAGGTGTTTCCGCAGTTGTCGGGAAACGGTGGCTATCCGATGGCCGGGCTGTGCTGGAGCGAACTGAAGCGCCAGGGCGTGCAATTGCTTTTTCTTGCGACGCCGCATGAAGCGTCACGTTCGCTTGTTCCGCAAGCGATTTATCAAGGCTTGCGGGTAATCGATCTCAGCGGCGCCTGGCGGTTGAAGCAGGCACAGCATCGCGCGATTTACTCATTCGACGATGAAGACCAGGCGAATGCTGGGGGTTTGACAGAACAAGCGGTGTATGGTCTGCCCGAGTTGAACGGTGATTGCATAATGCAAGCACAGTTAGTAGCGAATCCCGGATGCTATGCGACATCGGTGATTTTGGCACTCGCGCCCTTAGTCAGCGGCGAGGTCATCGACCGCGAGTGGGGAATCATTTCCGATTCAAAGTCAGGGGTTTCGGGAGCAGGAAAAGCGCCGAGCGCACACACGCACTTCGTTTCCGTGGCGGACAATCTCTCGGCGTACTCAGTTTTCACCCACCGCCATGTGGGAGAAATGGTGGAGCAGCTTGGACTAAGCGATGGCGAGCTGACTTTTACTCCGCATCTGTTACCAATTCCGCGCGGAATTCTTTCGACGATCTATGTGCGGCTGACGCGTGCAATGCAGGCGGCAGAAGTGGAGATGATTTACCGCGATTGTTATGCGAGCAAGCCATGGGTGTGGGTGTTTGCTCCGCCGAAGCTGCCGCAGGTGCAGTATTCGCTGCACAGCAATTTTTGCGATCTCGGTTTCTGCCTCGCCGGGGATGGACGGCGTCTGGTGCTGGTTTCCTGCCTCGACAACCTGCTGAAGGGCGCGGCGGGTCAGGCAGTCCAGAACATGAACTTAATGTATGGCTGGGACGAGCGGGAGGGCTTGCAGTGATCGTGGTGGTAAAAGTTGGCGGCGCAGCGATCGAAGATGCCTCGATTCTGCGCAAGTGCGCGGGCGCGATTGCCGAGTTGGCGCAGGATGGCCATCGGGTAGCCGTGGTACATGGCGGCGGCGGCGCGCTCACGCGCATGTTGGCGCGCCTGGGAAAAAAGAGCGAGTTCGTCGATGGCCTGCGGGTTACGGATGCTGAAGCTCGCGATGCTGCGCTCATGGTGCTGGGTGGAACCATCAATAAAAAGCTTGTGGCGGCGATTCAGAGGGCGGGAATGCCTGCCATCGGATTCTGCGGCGGCGACGGAATGACGCTGCGCGCACGCAAGAAATTCGTTCATGGCCGCGACCTGGGATTCGTAGGCGAGATCTGCTTCGCCGAACCGTGTTGGATCGAGGCGCTGTGGCAGCAGGGAGGAATTCCGGTGCTGGCTTCCCTGGCGCTGGGCGCCGACGGCGAATACTACAACGTAAACGCCGACGAGATGGCCGCGGCCTGTGCCGCGGCCTGCCACGCCAATACCCTCATTTTTCTCACGGACGTTCCCGGAGTTAAAGA
>JASIKQ010000050.1 GCA_030049565.1 Candidatus Sulfotelmatobacter sp. | reverse complement strand
AAGATCCCCTTGGTGCGGTGGTGGCTATAGGGATTCTTCGCTTCGCTCAGAATGACAACGTTTTGGGGTGAACAACGTTGGGAGGTATGAAGCGTTGGAGACAACGACAAGGTTGTGAAGGTCATGCTGAGGCAGATTTTGTGGCGTCCTCACGCGGCTGGTAGTTCGAACGAAAATACCGAGCCGTGGCCGAGTTGGCTGGTGACGCCAATGCTGCCGTTGTGAGCTTCGACGATGGCTTTGGCAATGGCGAGTCCCATGCCAGTGCCTTGCACGCTGTAGCGCTGGTCGCGACCGCGGTAGAACTTGTCGAAGATCAGCGACTGCTCGAAATCGTCGATGCCGGGCCCGTGGTCGGTGACACTGACTATGACGCGGTCTCCATTGCGGTCAGCCGTGATGGTGATGGATGAGCTTGGGGGCGAGTACTTGGCAGCGTTTTCCAGCAATTGTTTGAGCACCTCAGCGACGCGGTCGGCATCCACCCGCACTTTGGGTAGCGATGGCGCGACCTGCACATCGAGGGGATGTTGCCCGAGCGTGCTTCTGGATTCTTCTACCGCAGATTCGATTACCGTCGCAATCTCCGTGGGCGCCATGTGCAGCTCGACTTTGTGGGCGTCGAGCTGAGCCATCTCTGTAGCTTCGCCGACTAGGCGATCAAGCCGGTCAGTTTCTTCGTTGATGACCGTGAGAAGTTCTCTGCGCTGTGCCTCGTCGAGGTTGTAATCCGAAAGCAGCCCAGTGACCGCGGCCTTGATGCCGGTGAGCGGCGTGCGCAATTCGTGAGTCACGGAATCGAGAAGAACCGAGCGCAGCGTTTCGCTCTGCCGGGCGCCTTCGGCCTGAGAAAGTTTTTCCATGGCGCCGGCGCGCTCGATGGCGATTCCGATCATGCTGCCCAGAGCCTCCAGGGTAGCGCGCGAGAGGGCCGCTCCGGCAATGGCAACCGCGCCGGTGGTGCGCGTGCCGAGGTGCAGAGGCGTGAGCGAGACGCCGCGCTGGGAATCGATCACCGGCTCTCCGCGCGAGCTGACCATTTGGAGCTCCCCCAGGGGAAACCAGCTTGCTTTCGGGTCGGTGCGATAAGCCTGTTGAGAACTCAGCAAATAAATGGCTGCTGCTTTGGCGCCAAATCCGTCGCGCACGTAGGCAGGAATCGCGTTCAGCAATTCAGCCACATTGTCGGTGGCGAGCAAGCGCTGGCTGAAGGCGTACAGTCGCTCTACGTCGCGGCGGCGTTGCACGGCATCGGCGGTTTGTCTGCGGGCGCGGTCGGCAAGCTGGCCGGCGATGCCTGCGGTCACGAGGAAGGCGATCAGCGCGACCCAGTTTTGCGGGTCGGCGATGGCGAAACTTCCGATGGGAGGAAGAAAATAATAGTCGAAGGCGAGGGCCGCCAGCAGGGTGAGAAAGAGGGAGAGGCGAAATCCCCAATAGGCCGCCACCCACAAGACCATCAATATGTAAGTCAGAACTACCGTTGTGGGGTTTACATGTGCGATCCGCCGGTACAACTCCGCCACGACGGCAACGGCAACCACGCTAGTCGTGTAACGCAACGCGTGTCGGGACCAACGACGTTTCACGCGCACGATTGTAACGGAAGTCGAGTTTGAAAGCGCGACTTGTTGGGTTCGAAAGAAAAGACTTCTTACCACAGAGACACAGAGGCTCAGAAGGCTATCTTCAGTTTTCATTGGTCTATTTTTCTTTCTATCTCTGTGACTCTGTGGTGAGGTCTTGCTTTTATATCGTTGGCATTCGACATTTCCGTCTCCAGCGTGGAAAATAACGGCGATGCCCAAGACTCCAGAGGAATGGCTCAAGGAAGTCGATACCGTCCAGCGACCGGCGGTATTCAAGCTGTTTCTGGGCTATGCGCCTGGCGTGGGCAAGACCTATGCCATGCTCAGCGAAGGTGTGCGGCGCGCCAGCCGCGGGGAAGAAGTGGTAATCGGGGTAGTCGAGACTCACGGGCGCAAGCCGATCATGGACCTGGCCTCGCGGCTGGAGGCGGTTCCGCGCAAGAAACTGGAATACAAATCGAATATTTTCGAAGAGATGGATGTCGACGCCATTCTGGCTCGCAAGCCGCACGTTGTTCTGGTGGATGAGCTGGCCCACACCAATATCGAAGGCAGCAAGCACGCCAAGCGCTACCAGGATGTTTTCGAGCTGCTGGATGCGGGCATTGATGTTCTTTCCACGGTAAATGTGCAGCACATTGAAAGTCTGGCGCCTACGATTCGCAGCCTGACCGGAATACAGGTTCGCGAGACGGTGCCGGATTGGGTGATCCGGCGGGCGGGCGAAATTGTCATGGCCGATCTTACGCCGCAGGCGCTGCAAACGCGTATGAGGCGCGGAGATATTTATCCGGTGGAGCGAGTGGAGCGGGCGCTGGCGAACTTTTTTCGCAATACTAACCTTGTAGCATTGCGCGAGCTGGCGCTACGGCAGGTAACCCAGGCGGTCGATCGCACACTTTCGGAACTGAAGACCGAAGATGGACAATTATTGCAAGTGCGGGAGCGGCTTGCAGTATGCATCAGCTCGAATCCCGCCGCGCAGTATCTGATTGCGCGGGGTGCTCGCATGGCGCAGGCGATGGATGGAGACTTTTTTGTGCTGTACGTGGATACCGGTGCGGATGAAAGCGACGAGAATCAGAGAACTCTGGCCGAGAATATCCGCTTCGCCGAGAGTGTGGGAGCCAAGGTGGTGAAGACTGAGGGCAAAGTGGTGGCGGAAAAAGTTGCGGAGTTTGTGCGCGAGAATCACATCACACAGGTGGTTTTCGGGCGCTCGGCCACTAAGGGATGGAAGAGATATTTTTATCTTTCAGCGATTCACAAATTCTTGCGCGAGGCGCCCGCGGTGGATGTTCACATCGTCACGCAGGAGATGCGCTAAGCAAATTGCGCATCAGAACTAAACAGCGAAGACTTTAACACAGACTGACTGGCAAAGCATGACCGACGATCATCGCCGCATTCTGATTGTGGATGACGAGCCGCAGATTACGAGGGTGCTGCGCACTACTCTTTCGTCTCAGGGGTACGACATCCGCGTAGCCAATGACGGCGAAATGGCGCTCGAGCTGATGAAGAACTGGACGCCCCATGTGGTAATTACCGATCTAGCTATGCCGAATCTAGATGGGATCGAGTTATGCCGCCGCTTGCGAACTATTTCGCAAGTCCCCATCATCGTGCTTTCGGTGCGCGGGCAGGACCGGACGAAGGTGGAAGCTCTCGACGTCGGCGCCGATGACTACGTCACCAAACCTTTCAGCATGAACGAACTGTTGGCGCGCATTCGCGCGCAATTGCGGCGTACTCCTCCCGCTGAAGAGCAACCGAGCACCATCACCGCAGGAGA
>JASIKQ010000500.1 GCA_030049565.1 Candidatus Sulfotelmatobacter sp. | reverse complement strand
GAAAGTGCTTTCCCGCCGCCGCGCCAAGGGGCGCAAGCGGGTTTCGGTAAAGCCCGGCTTCCGCGAGTAGTTTCCAGTGTCGCTTGCTTCCATAGTCGCAGGTTCGCCTGCTCGTCGTGGGCTGAGGAATGCATGGCGAATGCGACCGTTTAGCGCGGCCCGATCTCTGTGATGGCAACCAAGAGAACGTCGTCGCGATTTCCACGTTCGGTGCGGTTACTGCGGCACGCGGATTTCGAGCGCTTATACAAGGAAGGGCGGCGGCATTTTTCGGGTTTGATGACAGTGTTCTACGCGCCGCCGTTGGAGCAGGAGACAAAAACGCGGGCAGAGCCTGCCCCTTCGGCAGGCTCAGGGCAGGCTTTGGGCTGGTCGAAAGGAGTGCCTACGCCACACGGAGTGCGAATCGGATTTACCGTAGGGCGCGCGCTGGGCGGAGCGGTGCAGCGCAATCGTATGAAGCGGAGATTGCGCGAGGCCGTGCGGTTGTCACTGCCGAAAGCCACAATCGCCGGCGACGTCGTGATCAATCCGAAGAAGTCGTTGCTGAAGGCTGACTTCGCGGACATCTTGAGCGAGGTGCAGCACGCATTCGGGAAGATCGAACAGGAGTTGTCGCGAAACTCCCAAGCGAAGATGCAGGCAAGCGCGAATGACCGCAAAGCCAGGAGCAGATAACCTCGAATGAGCCAGTGTGCCAAGTTCGTTGTGCTGCAGTTGCTGCGCAGTTATAAGTGGGCGATCTCGCCGATGCTGCCCACGGCATGCCGCTATGTTCCCACCTGCTCTGAGTACGCGATGGAAGCGGTGGAGCGCTACGGAGCAGTGCGCGGCGGGTGGATGGGTTTTATGCGCATTCTGCGCTGTCATCCCTTGGCCGGGTCGGGTTACGACCCGGTGGTGAAGCAGGCGAGCGGTCGCGCAGAGTTGTGAGTTCGCGAAAATCGAGATCCATTATTCCTTCATGAAGGGGCAAATCCGGCGCGCCATACGCACAATAAAAGTGCGAACGAGCTCCGGCCCCGAGTAATCAGGTTAGACTTTGGCCCAATACCAGAATCCTCAACAGGAACCCGGCGCCGAGCGCAAGCTGATCCTTGTGTTGGTGCTGACCTTTCTAGGGTTCATTGTGTTTCAGGCGCTGACTAAGAAATATGTGCCCCAGCCGGCGGCGCCGCAGAAGCAGAATGAGGCTGCGCCTGCGCAACCCGCTCCTCCGCCGGCATCGGCGCCGCCGGTCTCCGCGGCAGCGGCTTCATCCGCTCCGGCGCTGACGAAGGTCGTTCAGAAACAGGCTTCGACCGAAGCGGAAACCGTCATCGAGAACGATCTCTACCGAATTACATTCACCAATCGCGGCGCACAGGTGAAATCCTGGGTGCTCAAAAAATTCGATAATGACGAGCAAAACGGTCTGCTCGATCTGGTCAATGTTGCCGCGGCGGAAAAATACGGTTACCCGCTCTCGTTGTGGACGTACGACCCGGCTTTAAATGACCGGCTGAAGTCGGCACTTTATGTCGCCTCGAACGAAGGCCACGCCAGCGCTCCGGCGACGCTCACGTTCGAATATGCCGATCAGGATCTGATAGTGCGCAAAAGTTTCCACTTTGACCACACCTATGTGCTCGATGTGGAAGTCTCGGTGATTTATAAAGGCAGCCCAATCTTCGCTGCTCCGGCGTGGCCCTCGGGATTTGGCGATCAGATTACTCCCGCATCCTATGCCGCGGCTCGCATCGATTACCACAGCGATGCCTCGACGGATCGTACGGCGCTGATTTTCCCGAATTACGTCCCGCGCATACCGGTAAAGAGCATCAGCGGTGGCAATTCGATCAAAGGCCCGTTCGAGTGGGGCGGCGCGGGAGACCAGTATTTTGCGGCGATCTTTATTCCCAACGACCCCGCGACTGCGGCCATGGTCACGCTGCGCAATCCGTTACAGGTTCCGCAGAAGCCGGGCGCAAAAGAAACCAGCAACGTGGATGTGCTGGGGGCGGCAGTGGGCGACGTGCGTGGGGCGACTCACGAGCGCTTATATGTTGGGCCGAAAGAGATGGCGTCGCTCGAGGCGGTTAACGTACCCACCATCCACAACGGCGACGCTGATCTCCGCGGCACCGTGGATTACGGCTGGTGGGGAATCCTCGCGCGGCCGCTCTTTCTCTGGCTGAAATGGACCGATAAACATATGGTCCCCAACTGGGGATGGGCCATCGTTATTCAGACTCTGGTCATCACCATTGCGCTGCTGCCACTGCGGATTACGCAGATGAAATCGATGCTGAAGATGCAGCGTATCCAGCCGCAGATCAAGGCGATCCAGGAGAAATATAAGAAATACAGTTTGCGCGATCCGCGCAAGGCGGCGATGAACGAAGAGGTTGCGGCGCTGTATAAAAAAGAGGGGGTAAATCCCGCGGGCGGCTGTTTGCCTCTGCTTATTCAGTTCCCATTTCTGATCGCGTATTACCGCATGCTGGGAGTGGCGCTCGATCTGCGGCATGCGCACTGGCTGTGGATTACGGATCTTTCGGCGCGCGACCCGTATTTCATTTTGCCCATCATCATGATGGTCAGCATGTTCGCCATGCAGCGGATGACCCCGCAGACCGGCATGGACCCGGCGCAGCAAAGAATGATGAACTGGATGATGCCGCTGTTTATGGGCTTCATCTTCTTCAATCTGCAAGCCGGGCTGAATTTGTATTATGCGGAAACGAATTTAATTTCCATCGCGCAGCAGGCGATCATGAACCGCACCAAGCTGGGGCGGGAGATGCGCGAGATGATGGAGAAGAGAGCAAGGAAGAAGGAGAAATAAAGCTGCTA
Organism: Candidatus Sulfotelmatobacter sp.; assembly: GCA_030049565.1. Taxonomy (GTDB): domain Bacteria; phylum Acidobacteriota; class Terriglobia; order Terriglobales; family Acidobacteriaceae; genus Sulfotelmatobacter. The sequence continues at coordinate 3,598 of JASIKQ010000500.1, read as the reverse complement.
GCTCCTAGCTACTAGCTTCTAGCTATGCCAGCTGAACTTGCGAATGAGTTGTTAAGGATATGCAAAGCAGATCAGCCGAGCCGCCTCGTTTTGACCCATGGGCCAACTAGGGCAAGGCTAGAAGCTAGGAGCTAGAAGCTAGTGGCTAATTTCGACAAACTCGCTGCTGCCAACCGAATCAATGAATTCCTCCAGGCCGTGGTCGGCAAGGGAGGACTTCACTTGAAATACCGCATCGTGGTCGATCCGCCGCCGCAGAGCGAATGGGAGAAGCCGGAGATCTTCGTCGACTTCTCCGGCCCGGATTCCGTTCTGCTGCTCGATCGTGGCGCTGAACTGCTGCGCGCCCTCGAGCTGCTGACCTATGAAATTCTACGGCTGCCTTCAGCCGAGCACGAAAAGATTCTGTTCGATTGCAAAAATCAGCGCGCGAGCCGCTTGCAGGAACTGCGCATGGCGGCAAATGTTGCCGCCGACAAAGTTCGGCAGACGGGTACGCCTTATCATTTTGCACCCATGTCGTCGCGGGAGCGGCGGGTGCTGCATCTCGCGTTGCGCGATCAAGCGGACTTGCGAACCGAGAGCGATGGCGAAGGCTTTAACCGCTGCGTGGTGTTGTATCCGGCGGATTATAAAACAGCCGCCAAGCCGGCGCGAAGAACGCTGCCGTAGCGGAAGTCGTGACGTCCGCGGTTCCGTGAGCATGTACATTGGTTCAGGGTGTTAACGAAGCCTGTGCTTCCGCGTCCAATCTCAGGCAGAATAGTTTGTTCAATCCATTCATTCATCCCGAAGAGGCATCCATGCATCTGGCGCGCAGCGCGACAATCTTGTTTTCCCTTTTATTTCCACTGATGGCAATTCTCTGCTCTGCACAGAATTCATCCACGCCGCTCGACTATCCGTTAGCGCGGCGCAGCGATCAGGTGGACGACTACCACGGCACCAAAGTCGCCGACCCCTACCGCTGGCTGGAGGATACCGATTCGGCCGAAACCCAGGCCTGGGTCGAAGCCGAAAACAAACTCACCTTCGGCTACCTCGATCAGATTCCCTACCGTCAGGCCGTTCGCGACCGGCTGCACAAGCTGTGGAACTATGAGCGCTTTTCCGTCCCCGATCAGGAGGGCGGACGCTACTTCTATCAGCACAATACCGGCCTTCAGAACCAGAACGTGCTGCTCGTCTCCGAATCGCTCAATGCCGAGCCGCGGATTTTGCTCGATCCTAACGCGCTTTCTCCTGACGGAACGGTTGCGCTCGCCGGCGACGCCATTTCTGACGATGGCAAGCTCATGGCCTACGGAATCGCAACTTCCGGCTCCGACTGGAACGAATGGCACGTCCGCGATGTCAATACCGGCAAGGATTTACCGGACGATCTCAAGTGGGTGAAGTTTTCTGGCGCTTCCTGGAGCAAAGACAACAAGGGCTTTTACTACAGCCGCTATGACGAGCCCAAAGGCGCAGCGCTGCGCGAAACCAATTATTTCCAGAAGCTCTACTATCACCGCCTGGGCACCGATCAATCCGAAGACAAGCTCATCTATGAGCGGCCCGACAACAAAGAGATGGGATTCGGCGGAAACGTCACCGATGACGGCCATTATTTGGTGATCACCGTTTGGCAGGGCACGGAGCCGAAGAACCGGCTTTACTACAAAGATCTGACCCAACCCGATGCTCCGGTGGTCAAGCTGCTCGACGATTTCGACGCGCAATATTCATTCATCGACAATGACGGCCCAGTGTTCTGGATTCAGACTGATCTCGATGCGCCGCGCGGAAGGCTGATCGCCATTGATACTCGGCATCCCGAGCGCGCCAACTGGAAAACGGTTGTTCCGCAGAGCGCCGACAAGCTTGAGTTCACCAATGTGGTCGACAACGTATTCCTTCTGGGCTATCTGAAAGATGCCCAGACAGAAGTCCGAGTCTACGATTTGAACGGAAAATTCCTGCACAACGTCGATCTGCCCGGAATCGGCACGGCCGCCGGATTTTTCGGAAAGCGCAAAGACAAAGAAACCTTTTACGCCTTTACCAGCTTCACTTCTCCGGCCACGGTATATCGTTACGAGCCGCAGGCCGGCAAGAGCACGGTTTTCCGCAAGCCCAAAGTCGATTTCGACGCGAGCGAGTACGAAACCAAACAGGTTTTCTACCACAGCAAAGATGGTACGCGGGTGCCGATGTTTCTTACCTATAAGAAAGGAATCAAGCTGGATGGCCAGAACCCCACCTTATTGTATGGCTACGGCGGGTTCGACATCTCGCTGACGCCGAACTTCACCGTGCCCACAATTGTCTGGCTGGAAATGGGTGGAATCTACGCTCAGCCGAATCTTCGCGGCGGCGGCGAGTACGGCGAAGAGTGGCACCAGGCGGGCATGAAGCTGAAAAAGCAGAACGTATTTGACGACTTCATCGCGGCCGCCGAATGGCTGATCGCGAATAAGTACACTTCGACTCCAAAGCTGGCGATCCGCGGCGGAAGCAACGGCGGATTGCTCGTCGGCGCTTGCCTGACGCAGCGGCCGGATTTGTTCGGCGTGGCGCTGCCTGAAGTTGGCGTCATGGACATGCTGCGCTTCCACAAATTTACGATTGGCTGGGCGTGGACCTCAGATTATGGTTCGTCAGACAATCCCGAGGACTTCAAAGCGCTCTACGCCTACTCACCGCTGCAGAATCTGAAGCCCGGGACAAAGTATCCCCCAACCCTGATCGCAACCTCCGATCATGACGACCGCGTGGTCCCCGGGCACAGCTTCAAATTCGCCGCGACTATGCAGGCCGATCAGGCAGGTCCGGCACCGGTGCTGATTCGGATTGAAACCAAGGCCGGGCACGGGGCCGGAAAATCGATTACGAAGCTGATCGATGAAACCGCGGATACTTGGGCGTTCGTGGCATACAACATGGGCATGAATGTGAAACTGGAATAGGCACGCTCCGAGGAACCCGAAACACGAGCCGGCCCCTCAGAATTCCACTTCGGTGCGCGGAGAGCCTCGTAAGACCGAGGTGTGGAGCTGCAAGCGCCCTGCCCCTCCCACCTCGTAATCGGTTTGATTCGTAACAAGCGGGATTCCGCGCTGTGCGTGCTGGGAGCTATCTTCCTGCCGCTGCTTCGGCCGCCGCGGGCATCATGCCGGCGATGGCCATGCCTTCAATGCGGGCAAGAACGTTTTCAATACTGGCCCCGGTATCAGTACAGGCGTCGACGTAGGGATGGCGGCCGCCATCGACGTGCATGACCAGCACGCTGATTTCGGCCTGCGCCTTCTTCGCCATATAGGGCAGATGATGGCGGTCGTTGCGGCTGAGAGTTGGCCCCAGAACCACAAGGTCGAACCGGTTCTTGCTGAGCGCCGCTTCGACAGCCTTGCGGCCAATGGCTTTCTCTACCGTGTGGCCGGCTTTTTCAAATGCCGATGCGGTCGTTGCCTGCGCTTCGTCGTCCCCCTCGCCATAAAGAATCTTCAGTTTTGCTGCTTTCGCCATGAGTGGTTGTCCTTGTTCGTCGGCCGGTTGATTGAGGCCCGGCGCTCGACCACTCACGGTAGCAACGGTTCCCGGCTGTGAGTACGTCACT
>JASIKQ010000499.1 GCA_030049565.1 Candidatus Sulfotelmatobacter sp. | reverse complement strand
AGCGACCATACCTGCGCGCGCTCCTGCCTCAATGCTCATGTTGCACAGCGTCATGCGACCTTCCATCGAGAGCCCGCGCACTGTCTCGCCAGCGTATTCGATCACATGCCCGGTGGCGCCATCCGTCCCAATCTGCCCAATGATTCCCAGCGCCAAATCCTTTGCTGTCACGCCTTCCGGCAGTCGCCTGCGCACGTCAATCTTCATCGTCTTCGGCTTCTGCTGCGCCAGGCATTGCGTCGCCAGCACGTGTTCCACCTCCGAGGTTCCAATGCCAAACGCCAGCGCCCCAAACGCTCCGTGGGTGCTGGTGTGGCTGTCGCCGCACACAATCGTCATTCCGGGCTGCGTCAGCCCCAGCTCCGGACCAATCACATGCACGATCCCCTGCTCCGGCGCATCCATGTCAAACAAACGCACCCCAAACTCTTTGCAGTTGGCCTGCAACGCCGCGATCTGCCGCGCCGCAATCAAATCAGTAATCGGAGTTCCTCGTGGCTCGGTCGGGACATTGTGATCCACTGTGGCCACCGTCCGCGCAGGCTGACGCACTCTTCTACCCGCCGCCCGTAAGCCATCGAAGGCCTGCGGCGAGGTCACCTCATGCACCAGATGCAAATCGATATAAAGAATGGACGAACGGCCCTCCGGCGTGGCCACCAGATGGGCGTCCCAAACCTTCTCGAAAAGAGTTCTCTTCTCCGCCATGACGGAATTCCGCAATAAGTCGGCTGCCCCTGCCTTAACGTGCATTTTTGCGAGGCTGGAGTGGGGGATTTTGACTCTCTAGATGTATAAGTCTTTCATACACAGCAAGCGCGAGCAAGGCTGCCGCCATTCCTTGCTATCCCATGCAGCAAGGACGGGATTAGATTTCATCAGCCGACGCTCCGCCACAGCTCCGGCGGGCGGAAAAAGGGCGAGCCTTCAGGCTCGCCCTAATCGTGCAGTTAACGCGTCACTTAGACTGCTGGAACCGGTTTCTCTTCCATGCGAACGATCTGCCCCAACATCCGGCCCCAGCTCACGCCAAGTCGTAACGATCCAAGTTCATCACCTTGCTCCATGCAGCCACGAAGTCCTTCACAAATGCCTCCTTCGAGTCGTTGCATGCATAGACTTCTGCGAGCGCCCGCAGCTGCGAGTTCGAACCGAAGACAAGATCGACACGGGAGGCGGTCCACTTGATTTTGCCCGTCTTCCTGTCGCACCCCTCGTACACAGCTCCAGAGCCATTGGACTCGTTAGATAGCTGCCATTGCGTCCCCATGTCAACCAGGTTGACGAAGAAATCGTTCGTCAGCATCTCCGGCCGCTTGGTGAAGACACCGTGCTTCGTCCGTCCGAAATTCGTATTCAGGACACGCATGCCGCCGATGAGGACCGTCATTTCTGGAGCGGTCAGTGTCAGCAACTGCGCCCGATCGACCAACAACTCCTCAGCCGACACGTGCTGTCCGAGCCGGAGGTAATTGCGGAACCCGTCTGCGACCGGCTCCATTACCTTGAACGAGTGCACATCGGTCTGCTCCTGCGAAGCATCCGTGCGCCCCGGCGAGAAGGGAACCTTCACGTTGTGGCCGGCTTTTTTCGCAGCTTCCTCAACGGCTGCATTGCCGCCGAGAATGATTAAGTCAGCCAGCGAAACCTTCTTCCTTCGTTTATTGCCGTTGGACTGCGCGCTGTTGAACTCCTTTTGGATCGCCTCCAGCTTTTTCAGGACCTTTGCCAGCTCCGCCGGCTGATTCACTTCCCAATCCTTTTGCGGCGCAAGGCGAATGCGTGCCCCGTTCGCACCACCGCGCTTGTCGGACCCGCGGAACGACGCCGCTGATGCCCAGGCAGTTGTGACCAGCTGCGAAATCGACAGTCCGGATTTGAGGATCTTGGCCTTCAAAGCGGCAATGTCCTTCTCCCCGATCAATTGGTGGTCCACCGCGGGAACAGGGTCTTGCCAGATCTGAGGTTCTTTGGGAACGAGCGGTCCAAGGTAACGCGAGATCGGTCCCATGTCGCGGTGGGTCAGCTTGAACCACGCCTTGGCGAAAGCATCGGCAAACTGATCCGGATGCTCGTAAAAGCGACGCGAGATCTTTTCGTAAGCCGGGTCGAACCGCAAAGACAGATCAGTTGTTAGCATGGAAGGCCCGCGATGCTTTGAGGGATCGTGCGGATCCGGCACCGTGCCGTTGCCGGCACCATTCTTCGGTCTCCATTGGTTCGCACCAGCCGGGCTCTTTGTCAGTTCCCATTCGTATTTGAACAGGTTCTCGAAGCAGTTGTTGCTCCACTTGGTAGGGGTCGTGGTCCAGATGACTTCCAGGCCGCTGCCGATCGCGTCATCGCCGCTGCCGGTGCCGAATTTGCACTTCCAGCCGAGGCCTTGCTCCTCGATGCTAGCGGCTTCCGGCTCGGGGCCAACATACTGAGGGGGAGGGGCAGCGCCGTGGGTTTTGCCAAAGGTGTGACCGCCGGCAATCAGCGCGACCGTTTCTTCGTCGTTCATCGCCATACGCGCAAACGTTTCGCGAATATCCCTAGCCGCCGCGATGGGATCCGGCTTGCCGTTCGGCCCTTCCGGATTCACGTAGATCAGTCCCATTTGCACGGCAGCGAGCGGATTCTCGAGGTCACGGTCGCCGCTGTAGCGCTCATCCGCCAGCCATTTGCCTTCGGAACCCCAATAGATGTCCTCTTCGGGTTCCCATACATCAGGGCGCCCGCCTCCGAAACCAAACGTCTTGAAGCCCATCGACTCGAGGGCGACATTGCCTGCCAGAATCATCAGGTCGGCCCAGGAGATCTTCCGCCCGTATTTCTGCTTGATCGGCCAAAGCAACCGGCGCGCTTTGTCGAGGTTCACATTGTCGGGCCAGCTGTTAAGTGGCGCGAAACGTTGTTGTCCGGAGCCTGCCCCGCCGCGGCCATCGCCGATGCGATACGTGCCTGCGCTGTGCCACGCCATGCGAATGAACAGCGGCCCGTAATGGCCAAAGTCGGCTGGCCACCACTCCTGCGAGTCGGTCATCAAGGCACGGAGGTCCTTGATCACGGCATTCAGGTTGAGGCTCTTGAATTCTTCCGCGTAATTAAACTCCTTGCCCATGGGATCGGACAGGGGTGAGTGCTGGTGAAGGATCTTCAGGTTCAGCTGATTCGGCCACCAGTCCGCATTCGTTGCTATGTGTCTGCGAGCGCCGTGCATTACCGGGCATTTGGATTCGGTTGACATCGCTGCCGTATTACCAGGGCCGGGCACGCCCGCCAGTACTTGTGTATCCTCAGGCATAATTTCTCCTTCGCTCGTATGAGATTGTCTTTAGCTCTTTGCACTGCACCGCCGGCAGAGGCCAAACACCTCCACAAGCGGCTGGGATAAGTCGAAGCCGCGGGGCGCCTGCCGCGCCAGCTTTTTGACGTTGACGAAATCGGCGACTTCCAGATCCTGCACCGCCTTACAACGAGTGCAGATCAGGTGATGATGCGGTGCGAGATTACCTTCCACCAGCAGCATGGAAGAATGAGGGCTGACTTCCCGCAGCAGCCCGTGCTCTACGAACAGCCGCAGATTGTTATAGACCGTAGCGAGAGAAATCGACGGCGTGCGCCGCCGAACCTCGGCGTAGACGGTTTCCACCGAATGATGCCCCGGGGTGGCGATTACCGCTTCATAAATGACCTGGCGCTGGTGCGTGGCCGCCAGGCCGCATTTCCAGGCCAGATTGCGGAACTGTTCGTGAGCGGATGCCATGGGGGCAGAACCTGTGTTAGATGAGAATCATTATAATTCAGGAATCGTTCAAATGTCGCAAGAAAGAGTATTCTGTGCTCAAATTTAAATGGGACGCAAGGCGTCATTGCGAAGTGATCGGGTTTGGTTATTCGCAGGGAAGAACAAACAACTTAATCTTCGAGAAAAGCAGCCCACTGGACTTGAAATACTTAACCTTGGCAATTGGTCCAAGAGACGGACCGTGCCCAGGGTCTATTTTGCGAGGTAAGCCCTTACCCACGGTAAATCGTTCTTACCAGGCGATGTGCCTCATCCATGTATGAGTCCAGCTCGAAGCTGAGCCGAGCCCAGTCAAACTTTCTTAGAGCCTCAGAATTGCGGACGAGCAGGGTAAAACCAGCATCCTCGGAGAGATTGACCTGCCGCGCCTCGACATAGCCATAGTTCAACCCGCCAGTGCGGCACAGCAGGTCGGCGATGTGCACCAGCGACACCAGTGCCACATCCTGGGACGACGCTTGAGGCGCATGATGGTAGGCCACCACTTCGACCAGGTCCGGAGCAAAACCCCAGCGTTCAGCCAGCAGGCGCCCACTGTCACAATGCGTGAATCCAAGGATTCTTTGCTCAGTTTCATGCAGCGGTATGCCTTCGCTGCGTGCGGCCTCGAAAGCTTCGCCAAACTCATCCGGCAGCAGCCACAAATTGACGATGATTCCGAGATCGTGCAGCAGGCCGGCAAGATACGCCTTCCCCGGATCATGCAGATTAATGTTGCGTGCCAGGCGGCGGCACAGCAGAGCGCATCCCAGCGAGTGTTCCCAGAAGACAATAGGGTCAATGCCGGTTTTTTCCCCTGGCAGCATTTTCAACAGGCCGCAAGACATGGCAATATCGCTCACGTGATTGAGTCCCAGGCTGACCACGGCTCCGTGCAGCGAATCCACCTGCTGCCAGCGCCCGAACAGCGGCGAGTTCGCCATTTGCAAGCACTGGGCTGCCAGAGACTTATCTTGCGCCAGGAAGTTCGTGATCTTCTCTACGTCGAGTTTCTCGACCGGCTGTTCGAGGTAACGCAGCAGGGGAGTAAGAACGGCTGGAATCGTGGGAATCTGCCGCAACCCTTCAAGGCGCTCTCGCAGAAGTTGCTTGCCATCAACCGCCGTTGTCATATTGCTTCGCCTCCTGCCGGCGCAGCTCCGCGTTTCAGGTAAGCGGTTGCTCCCGGCAAGTGTACTAGACTGAAATCTTCGCTCACCCCGTAAAGAGATTCCGAAGAACCGAGGAACAGGTATCCTGGTGGAAGCAGGTGGTTGTAAAAGTGCCGGAGTACGCGCCGCTTGGAAGCCAGATCGAAATAAATCAGGACATTGCAGCAGAAGATAACATCCATTTTCTGCAAGACCGACATACGCATGTCATCCCACAGATTCAGCCGTTCGAAGACGATATTTACGCGCGCCGCCGCAGCCACTTCAATCTTCTCCCCAGCCGTCAGGAAATATTTGTGGAGAAACCCCGGAGGCAGGTTGCGGGTGCGGTAGCTGTTGTAGAGGCCTGCCTTAGCCTGCGCCAGGGAATGTTCGTTGATGTCAGTCGCAAGAATTTCTATCTCCCAGTTCTTGAGCAGACCTTCGGCTTCTTCCAGCAGCAACATGCGCAAACTGTAAGGTTCTTCTCCGGTGGAACAGCCGGCGCTCCAGATGCGTACCCGCCGGTCTGATCGGTTCAGTTTGGCACTCAGGATGTTGGGCAGCACGATGCGCCGCAAGGCCTCGAGCTGTGGCAAGTTGCGAAAGAAACAGGTTTCGCCGATCGTGATCTCATTGAGCAACGCGATCAGCTCCGGTTGGCGGTTACGGCTCGACGCCAGGAAGCTGAGGTACTCAGGCAGCGTGCAGATCTCGAGTTCCCTCATGCGGCGAAGGCAGCGGTCGTGCAGCAGACCGAACTTATTATCGGGGTGGTAGATCCCTGCCGCTTCATAGATAAGGTCGCGCAGGCGCACCAGATCGGGATCGGGCGGCTCGGCCGGGCAGGAAACTGCTTGCAACGAGGGCGCGGAGCTCACGCGAATGCCTTTTCGGATATTTGCCCAATCAAATCATTCAAGTCATCGGCAGGACGGAAGTTGCACTTTAGGGGCGGTTAGTTTGCGGACTCAAGATGACAATATCCACCCTCCGATTCTGCGCTCGTCCTTGTGCGGTCAGGTTGCTCGCGATGGGATGATACTCCGCATATCCGGCCGCCGACAGCCGCTCCGGTGCGAAGTGGTGGCGTGTAATTAGGACGCGAATCAGCTCAGTCGCTCGCGCGGTTGAAAGCTCCCAGTTCGAGGACATTTGCGCCGTGTGAATGGGAACGTTGTCAGTGTGGCCTTCGAT
>JASIKQ010000498.1 GCA_030049565.1 Candidatus Sulfotelmatobacter sp. | reverse complement strand
GAGTTCAGCTTTCTTAAGTTGTGCCTCGGCCAATGCCTCCGCCTGGCGCGAGTGAATCACCTGCATTTGCCGGGGAGCGGTCTGGGCATTGCGCCAGTTGGCTTCGGCGTACAGAAGCCTGTCCTGGGCCTGCGTGACCTGCTCTCGCGCAGCGTCGGCCGTGGCTTGAGCAGCATTTACCGACGCGGCGCTGGCAGTAGCCACCGCTATGGCCTGATCGTATTGCTGCTGAGAAATTTCTTGTTTATCGACCAGTTGCTTGTAGCGCACCAGATCATTCTGCGCCTTTACGTTGTTGGCTTCTGCCTGTGCGAACTGAGCCTTGGCGGCTTCGAATTGTTGTTTTGCCGCGGCGATGCCCGCGCGGGCGCTGGCCACATCGGCTTCACTGGCCGAGAGTTGACTGCTAGTGCTCACCGAAGTGATGGGGACCGTGACTCCCGCAGCCGCGGCAGCGGCCTGCGCGTTTTCGAAATCGGCTTTGGCCTTGTCGTAGGCGGCCTGATAATCGGCAGGATCGATTTCCACCACCACGGTCCCCGCCTGCACATACTGGTAGTCGTCCACATCTAGTTTGGAAACGTGGCCGGAAATTCGCGCGCTCACCGAATTAAGATGACCATCGATCTCCGCGTCGTCGGTGTCTTCGTAACTGGTGACATACCGGTAAACGAAGATGCCGGCCACAAGGAGCAACACGATCGCGATGATCAGGGCGATGCGAAATCTGGAGGTTCCGGTGCCTGGGCGAGAAGCATGGAAGTCTCGCTGCGGCACAGGCTGCGGCGGCGTCGGATTCGCGGCTGGCTCTTGCGCGGCAGAGTCGGGGGTTTGTGTGGTAGGTTCCATAGCTTGCTTTAATGCTCGCCTTTCAAGTATGCCTTCACTCCCCGTTCCGCGTCTCCGATGGCGTATGCCAGTTCGACTTTCGCCAGGTTATGAGCATAGAGGCTTTCAATATAACTCTCGTGAGCGGCGGCGACGGACTGCTGCGCCTGCACAACCTCCAAGTTATCGGTGACACCGGCAGTGAAGCGATCCCGCGATTGCGCCAGCGACTGCTCGGCTAATTCTACGGAGCTGCGCGCCACCTCAACCTGGTCGGCAGCCGAACTCAAATCCAGCAGCGCCGAGCGGACTTCGTAGTCGATTTGCCCGCGCAAGTTGCCCAACTGCGAGCGGGCCTGTTTCAGTTGTGCTTCCGCTTCGAGCACGTCGCTGTGGGTCTTGCCGCCGGCAAAAATCGGGATGGTCATCCCGCCCATCACTTGCCAGGTTCCATTCGACTGGCCGGGATTGACTCCGATATCGCCATAATTGGCGTTGAAGCTGAGCGTAGGATAATGTCCAGCCGTGGCGGCCTTGCGCATAAATTCTGCCGCCCGTACTTGCGCCTGCGCCGCCAGGAAATCTCGGCGGGAAGTATAGGCGCGCTGCAAGTAAATCTCGATGGGCAGCGGGGTCAAGGCCTGGTAGGGAGCTTTTTCGGTCAATACGAATTGCTGCCCCGGCGCCAGCCCGATGATGCGGGCTAGCGACAGCTTCTGCTTAGCGTAATCGTTGCGGGCGGCGATGAGTTGCTGCTGGCGCGTCTTGAGCTCGACCTCTGCGCGCAGGGTGTCGATCTCCGGGCTCAGTCCGGCTTTCAGCTGATCCATCGCTTTGTCGTAAAGAGCCTGAGCGTTGTTGACCTCCGCCTGGGCCGCTTCGATGCGGGCAGCTGTGGCGATCGCCATCAGGTAGGCATTGCCCACGGCTAGCACAACCACTTCCCGAGCCTCTTGATAGCTATGCCGCGCCGACTTTAGATTCTCCGATTCAGCCCTCTCTTTTTCCAGGTTCTGGAAGTTGAACAGCGACTGGCTCAATGAGGCGCGCGCATCCAAATAGTTGAACGGCCCAATTACCCGTGGAAGCGGAAAGGGAAAAAGACTGGTTTTGAATCCGAGGGCAGTGAGGCTCTCTGTCTGAACGTCCTCCTGCAATTGCGCCTGAAAATTAGGCAATAGGTTGCTCAACTCCTTCCAGCGTTGTCCTTGAGCGGAGATTGTTTGATCCTCCGAGAGCAGCAGGCCGAGATTGTTGCGCAGGCCGCGATCAATGGCCTCCTGAAAGTCTATTTGCAGGACTTCGGGAGTCACTTTTTCCTCAGGCTGGCTGCCTTGAAACGGACTCTGGGACCCTGGGAGCGAAATAGACGGGGCGGGCTCCGAGCTCTGAGAGAAAAGCGCGGCAGCGGCCAGCAACCAAAAGAAAGTTAGAGCGACAGGGCTGCGGCTGCGATCAGGCATCTTTGCGGTCTAGAGGAATCTTAACCGAAAGGACGCGTGGGCGGCCTTTCTCGCCGAACTTTTACTGAGAATATGATTTACCGCCTAACTGATTCGGTTGACATAGGCGACGATGCAAAAACCATGCACGGCCGCAGATGGAAGGTAACCACGCGTTACTTTCGGTACTTTTGGCTCTTTCGGTATCTCCCATAGAGTGGAGAAGTAGCTAAAGAGAGGTGGTTATCCCGATATCGCGAGGCGAGTTCATATTAGCGGAGTGGTTAGCTTTCAAGTTGTAATTCGGCCAATGGCACGGTCAAATCCGTAAAAGCTCTGGGAGGAAGCCCGGTACTTATTGATCTCCGCGTTAATGGCGATCCGCCAATGGCATTTTGAACCTGCGGCACAATACAGTGCTGCGGTCGTTGAAGTTGTCTTCAGGCCCTAGTGGTGATCTCTATGAGCGGTTCTAATGATGGTTGCTCTAACCCCAGCCCCGCAATGGGCACGGATTGGACACAACTGCTGGCCGATCCCGACCTCGCACAAAATGTAGGAAAACTCCTTCAAGTTTACCGTGATGCCGCGCCCCAACACCGCGAGCAAGCGCTTCTCGACGCGATGCGCGAGATCAAGCAGAATGCTGTCGCGAGCGTCTCCACGCAGTCTTCCGGAGCTAATCATCAACCTCTGCCGAAGGTTAAGGCTACGGCGGCCGAGGCAACGCCTCCCTTTGAACCCGATATTTTTAGCCCGAACTGGGGGCAGGATCGCCGCCGTCACCCCAGAATCAAGTGTTTCGTTGCCGTGGAACTGCGGGTAAATGAGGCCGGCGCACCCCTATGGGGCAATCTTTCCAATGCCAGCCTGGGGGGCTGCCAGGTGGAAACTGCCGCGCACATTGCCAGCGGCTCTAAGGTCGAAATCGGACTTTGGGTGGCCAGCGGCAAAATCTGGGTAAAAGGTCTCGCACTCAGCGGTGTGGTCACCCGCGTTGCTCCCGCCAACGGAGTGAGGATCCGTTTTGAGGGCATGAATCCGGCGGAAAAAGAAAACCTCAAACCGTTCCTGAAGTATGTTCAGGAAACCACGCGTGCCGCCACCAGTCACAGCAGCTATTTGCAATTGCTGAAGTAGGCTGGCTCGTTTGTCCCGTCATTGATCTACCGTCCGCGAAAAACTCCAGGTCTAAACGGTAGGGGGTAAGTTTCAAATACCACTCCCATCCGTTATCGGCCGGTGGCTCAGCCAGCCCTTTAATCGGCCGGGCCGGCGAAGAGAATGAGATTTCCATCGGGATCCACGACGATGAAAGTTCTGGCGCCCCACGGCTCCTTCTTCAATGTTTGATGAAAGCGCACTCCTGCGGCCTGGTAACTTAAAAAAAGCTGCTTGATCTCGTCTTTGGTAGCGACGGTGAGCGAGGCAGAGAGCAAGCCCTCCCGCTCCCGATCATCGCCCGCGAACACGGGTTCGCCAACCACCCTCAAATTAAGGCGCCCGTGGTCGCGGATGACCTGCCCGTAGAATGGCGGATCGCCATAGACGAGGGCGACCGTGAAGCCGAGCTTACCGGTATAGAAATCGCACGACGTTTTGATGTCGGCAACGAATAATTGTGCTTCGGTTGAATTGAGAGGAGGGCATGTTGCAGTCTGTCCGGCGGCGCGGGGCGTATCGTGATGGGGCATGGCATGGCGGGTCATAGCATGGGCTCCTGATTTGAGCGCCTGCCATCCTTCGAAACCCCTCTCGCGCGCTACAAGTTCCTGTGCGTCCGCGAGCTTGAAAGTTGCGTCCAGTGCTTGCGGATCATGCGGGCCATGATAATGGACATTCAGTTCGCAGGGTTGTCGCTCGCTTGGTTAGAGAATTCAGCGCGTCTTGGTTCATCACCAAACGATCCGTCGAATTCCCGGCACCAGGTCGAAATGCCGATCGCGGCTCAGCAAGGGCAGGGAATGTTGCCGGCAAAGGGCCGCAATCCAGATGTCATTCGCGGGAATCGGACCGCCCTTTTGCTTCAATTCGGGGAGGAACGGCCACCGCACCCTGACTCGCGCGCCAAAACTCCTCAAGTTAACCCCAGCCGCCTTTCAGTGGCGCGCTCCAACTGCTTGTTATGCTGCCTTTGGTTAGTCATGGTGGAAATAGAAGAGGTTCCCATCCAGATCCTTTACGGTGAACTGCCGCAATCCCCAGGGTTTTCTTTCCAGTGGATCCACGATGTTCGCACCTGACGACATCAGTTCCTGATACGACGCGTCGATATCTTCAGCAAACACCCAGTGAACGGCAGGCTCGAAAGGGGGCTTCCTCTTTCGAAAGAATATCGGCCCCACGTTATCGCGTGACACGGCCCCAATCTCCTTGCCCGGGTAAAGCCATCCAATCTCAAAGCCGAGTGCGTCCCTGTAATGCTGTTGTGCGCGCTCGACATCGGCGACCGGCAACTCCGGCACTGGCCGTCCAATCGAGGTCATTTTCTCTTTTGCCCTCATAGAGGCTCTCCTTGTACTCCTTATATGCAACAAGACCGCCCACGCGTCAAATCAGGATACCGCCGTACGCATCCGATAGGGTCGTCCCCCATGCCGCTTTTTAAACTTAGCGACTACGTATAAACAGATGTCAAGACTACCCCAACGCGAACTTGGTACACTCGTTGCTGCAACTGTTTTCGGCGCGCCGTTGAAAGACCTGCTCAAATTTTTTGGTTTCACTGCCGATGCGGTGGTTGCCGAGGCGCGCCAAACGATCGCAGAAGCGTCCCGCTAATGCGGCAACCACATCTTGCGATCAGGCATAGGCAGATATATCGCCGCTTCCTCGGGGAGACATCATGCAGCCTACGGGAGTTCTGGAAAACGCGAAAGCTACGAATCCTCTGCGAGCCCTGCTCAGCTACCGACAGTCGATGTGGCTGGATTACATTCGCCGCGACCTGCTGACCAGCGGCAAATTAAAAACCCTGATCGAAGCTGCAAGCGATCCGCCATGCCGTGCGCGACACGAAACGCGTCGCGACTTGTCTGGGCTTCGGTCCGCGTTTTCTGCACTCCACCGGGCAGGCCTATAAAGGCGGCCCGAATTCCGGTGTATTCTTGCAGATCACCTGCGACGATGCTGTGGAATTGCCTGTGCCCGGGCAGAAATACACCTTCGGGGTGGTGAAAGCGGCGCAGGCGCGAGGCGATTTTCAGGTGCTGGCCGAGCGGGGACGGCGCGCCTTGCGTGTACATCTGCAAGAAGTGGAATCGGGCCTGGCGACGCTGACCGCGGCGGTCGAAACCGCCCGCAGCGCGTAAAATGGCAGCGCCGGCTGTCCCGAGCGGAAGCGAAGGGACGGACCGCGGTCTCGCCGGCGCAAGCGCTAAGGTAAGGAGAAGTTATGCAACTGGGCATGGTCGGTCTGGGGCGCATGGGCGCGAACATGACGCGCCGCCTTATGCGCGGCGGACATCAACTGGTGGTTTCCGATCTGAGCGCGGATGCGGTCCGGCATCTCG
>JASIKQ010000497.1 GCA_030049565.1 Candidatus Sulfotelmatobacter sp. | reverse complement strand
ATCGTCAAGAAGTACAACTGCATGGGCTGCCATCAGTTCATTCCCGGCCAGAAGACGATTCTGATGGGACTGCCGCAATATCAGGACGCCCAAGAGCAATTGCCGCCGAAGCTCCTGACCGAAGGCGCACGCGTCGATCCCGAATGGCTGCGCAAGTTTCTGTCGAATCCCGCCCTCAGCACAACTGATACCAACCGCAATGGCGTGCGCCCATACTTGAAAGTCCGCATGCCTACCTTCTCGTTCTCCGACAACGAACTGCGCAAGCTGGTGCGCTTCTTCCAGGCGCTCTCGCAGCAGCCGATGCCATACATTCCTGAGCAGGTCCCGGTATTAACCGCGAAAGAAGACGATATGGCGCGCAGCCTGTTCTCGAGCACGGCCGCGCCCTGCCTGAAGTGCCACGCGACCGGCGATCCCAATCACGACAAGATCGCCACTGCGCCCAACTTCCTGCTGGCCAAAGAGCGGCTCAAGCCCGACTGGGTCGAGCGCTGGATCACCGACCCGCAGGCCATCAGCCCGGGAACATCGATGCCGTCAGGTTTATTCCGCGAGCAAAACAATCAATGGGTTTTTGCTGGGCCGACTCCGCCGACGTTCCAGGGCTATACGGGAGATCATCGCAAGCTGCTCACCGATTACATCTTTCAGTTGACGCCGGAGGAGCAGCGAAAGGTGGCGGCGGCTATGCCGCACGCCAGGGCCGCTCTGCAACCAAAGACGAACCGCAGGCACGCCGAGGCGCAATCGCAACCCGCAACGAACAGCGGTACGCGGTAAAATATCTACGAAAAGCTCTGAAATGTCTGCGCACCTATGGAAGGGCGGCGCTTCCAGCGCCGCGGGGCCACTAAGTCAGCCAGGCTTCAGCCCCGGCGGCCCTTGCTGTACCGAGAAATCTGCGTTCAACTTCTACCCGAAAGGCGACATCATGAATAACAAGACACTGTTCGTTGCATCCCTGTGCACGCTCACCCTTTGCGGTCTGCTGCTCCTCGCAGCCTGCAACAAGAAAGAAAACACCGAACAATCGGCCAACACTCCCGGGGCGGCGCCGGCGGCACCGGCAACACCCATCGACCCAAACACGGTCGCCACAATCAACGGCACCGTTAAATTCGACGGCGCTGCGCCCAGGCCGGCGAAGATCGATATGAGCCAGGATCCCGCCTGCAAGGGAACCAACGAATCCGAGAACATCGTCGTCGACAATGGCGATCTCGCCAATGTCTTCGTCTACGTGAAAGATGGCGCCGGCGATCGCACCTTCGATGTGCCCAGTACGCCAGTGGTTCTCGACCAGCAAGGCTGCAAGTACCATCCCCACGTCCTCGGTGTCATGGCTGGACAGAATGTCGAAATCAAAAACGACGACCAGACGACGCACAACATTCATCCCACTCCCAAAGACAATCGCGAGTGGAACGAATCGCAACCGCCCGCTACTGCCCCGATCGAGAAAAGCTTCGCCCGCGAAGAAATCATGTTGCCCGTCAAGTGCAACCAGCACCCGTGGATGAAGATGTACATCAATGTGGTGAAGAGCCCGTTCTACGCCGTCACCGACAAATCCGGCAAATATGAAATCAAAGGTCTTCCCCCCGGCGACTACACAATAGCCTTCGTGCAGGAGAAACTTGGCGAGCAGGACCAGAAAGTCACGGTAGGTCCAAAGGAAACCAAGACTGTCGACCAGAACTTCAAAGCAGAGTAAAAAAATGTAGCCACAGCCGCCACAGCCTGCCCCTTCGACAAGCTAACGGCAAGCAGTGAGCGGAGTCGAAGGGACGGGTTTTCTGCCTGGGTCTGCGAGGATGCGGTCTGCTAGAATGCTCCTTTAGCGGCGCGACTGCGCAAATCTGTGCGCTCGCGCCGCCCACTAGCACTATCTCAGGGCCCCGATGAAATCCATTCCCGCAAAATACAACTCCGCCCACCATGGCTTCGCGGTATTTACCGCCTGCGCGACCTTGGTGGTCATCACCGCCGGCGCGCTGGTCACCAGCAACGAGGCCGGCCTATCCGTTCCCGACTGGCCCACATCCTTCGGCTATCTCGTCAAAGTTCCGCATTTCGTCGGCGGCATCCGCTATGAGTGGAGCCACCGCATGCTTGCCGGCACGCTGGTCACGTTGACTCTCGCCATCGCCGGCTGGACGCTCTTACTCGAGCGCCGCAAATGGCTGCGCTGGCTGGCGATTGCCGCATTCTGCACCGTCATTCTTCAGGCCATTTTGGGCGGTTTGACGGTTCTACTGCTTCAGCCGGCCTGGGTTTCCACGGCTCATGCCACTGTCGCGCAAACATTTTTCTGTATCGCGGTCTGCATTGCGATTTTTACCGGAAGAAAATTCATCGAGGAGCAGCCGCGGGTAGAGTTCGACAATCGGCGGCCCAGCCTGGTCGCGCTCAGTTTGTTTTCCATATTTGTGCTCTATGTGCAGCTGATTCTCGGCGGCATGTTTCGGCATCGCGGCATGAGCTGGTGGCCGCACGTATTGAACGCGATATTAGTTACTTTCATTCTGGTCTGGACGGCAATCCGTGCGCTTTCCGTTTACTCGCATATCACGGCCGTGCGCCGGCCGGCGATTCTGATGGTCTCGCTCCTGATCGCGCAGCTCTGCCTCGGCTTTGCCGCATTCGTGACACGAGTAGCATGGGGACAAAATGCGGCCCAGCCCGAGTTGCCGATGGTCTCAGCCACAGTGGCTCACGTCGCCGTAGGAGCTTTGCTGTTGGCAACCACGGTTGTACTTGCAATTCAAGTCTGGCGCCACGTTCCGGTAGCCTTTGAAGAACGAGCGCCTCAGGCGGAGCGCGATGCTTCGGTAGCGTAACCGAGTTCGGGATCGCGCGCGATTCTTTGGGAACCCGATCAGATTTCGGGCTCGATTTTGGAGCGCGCAGCGCCCTTCGACTTCGCTCAGGGC